>CALXSO010000016.1 GCA_944391155.1 uncultured Clostridia bacterium | reverse complement strand
TATTTATTTTTTTTATTTATTATTTTTATTTATTTATTTTTTTATTTATTATTTTTATTTATTTATTATTTTTTTTTATTTCCTTATACTTTAAATTATTTCTTTATTATTTTCAAAGCATCTCAATAAACTGAAATTGAATTTTAAACTTTGTCAAAATATTCTTTTCTCTATCTGTACATGTAAATATTAAAATCTGTCTATCCGCATAATTTTGAGCCAAAAATTGTAAAATATTTTCCAATCTTTCCGCATCAAAATATGCAAATGATTCATCTAAAAAAATTGGCATCTTTTCTTCTGACAATTCATCCAACATTGAAAGTCTTAGAGATAAGTACATTTGATCAATTGTACCTATACTTAATTTATTTGCTTCCACATATGAACCATCTTCTAATTCAACAATTAAACCGTACTCATCATTTATATTTACATTTTTATATTTTCCGCCAGTAATTATAGATATATTTTTAGATAAATTCTTTGTAAACCTAGGGGCAATCATGTTTTTCATTTTTTGATATGCATTTTCCAATACTTCTTTTGCAATATTCATACTTAAATTTAGATTTTTCAAGGTTGACATCTTTTCATTATCGTTAACTAATTTTTCTTCTATTTTCGATAAATTTTCTAATTTTGGCTCTATATTTTGTGAATCTAATTCTAAACTATGAAGCTGAATTTTTTTATTTGCAATTTTATTTTGTAAATTATTTAGTTTTTCATCTATATTTTCTGTATCATTAATTTCATTTAATTTATTTTCTTCTATTTTATTTTTGTATTTATTTTTTATTTTTTCTTTTTCCAAATTAATTTTTATATAATAATTATTTTTTTCTGATTTTATTTCATCAATTATTTTTTTATTATTTTTTTCATTTATTTCTATTTCATTATTTAAATTATTTTCTTCTATTTTTATTTCTTCTATTATTTTTTTATTATTTTTTTCTATTATTTTTATTTTTTTATTTTTTATTTTAATTACAGCAAACCAAGCAATTAAAACTATTGGCAAAAATAATACAAAAATAATATTAAAAATAATATTTTTTATTAAAATAAATTGAAATATATTTATAAATAAAATAATAAAAAATAATATTAAAAATAATATATTTATTTTTTTATTTTTATCTTTTAATAATTTTTTTTCTTCATTAATTTTATTTATTTTTAATTTATTTTTTTCTTTTTCTTCATTTAAATTATTATTTAATTTTTTTATTTTTTCTAAATTTTCTTCTTGTAATTTTTCTTTAAAAGATATTTTTTCTTTTTCTTTCTTTTCTTTTTCATTTAAAAATTTTAAGTCGGTAATATAATTTTTTTCTAATTCTAATTTTTGAATTTCTTCTTCTATATTATTTTTATTTTCTTCTATATTATATTTTTTTTCTTCATAACTTTTCAATTCTTGTTTTTCTTGCTCCAATAATGAAATTTCTCTTTCTAATATATTCATTGGCTTTTCCCTAGACTTTTCTGAACCTATTTCATCTCTTTGTCTTCTTGTAAGTCTATCCATTGCAATTCTATATGATACATTATCTTCACCAGTTCCTATTAAATTAGCTATTTTTTGTATTAAAAAATTTTGTTCACCTTTTTCTAATTTTACATGTTGTTGATAAGATACTATTGTTGATAAAAATAAGTCTTCATCCATTTTTGTTTGCTCTATAAAAAATTGATTTCCTTTTGTTTTATCTATTGAAAATTCTTTTGAAATATCTTCTTTGTTTTCATTGAATATTTTTGGATTTTTCTTTTTAAAATCTCTAAAAACCTCAAATTTGTCTCCATTATCTAATTCATAATCCAATTTACCCGAAAAATTTTCTCCTGACCATGGCATATATGCATCATAATCAGAATATTCTTTTCCTTTTTTATTTTTGGATACACCATAAAAAGAGTTAGCTATAAATTTTAATAACGTAGATTTTCCTGTTTCGTTTTTTCCATATATAAGATTTATTCCATTTTTTAATTTAATTTCTTTATTTTTTAATTTTCCATATGCATTTATTTTTATTTCATTAATTTTCAAAATTCCACTCCTATTCTAAAGCTTCAAAACCGATTTCTATAGCTTTTTCTAAAATTTCTTTTTCTTCTTCTGAAATATTCTCCTTACTTAATCTTTTTAGCATTTCTCCGGCAAAAATTCCTTTTAATGTAACATCATTTTTTATTAGATTTAAATCATATTTAATTTTTGTTTTATTCTTTATCTTTATAATTCTTTCTTTTGTTAATAATTTATATAACTCATACGTATCTATTTCAAAATTTCTTTTTCCTTGTAATATAATTTTTACAAATTGATTATTGTCCATCTCAATACTATTAATTTTTTCTATTAGTTCATCATTTGAAATTATATCTGTAACATCTATTACTTTCTCTACAAACTCTGTTTCCGCAAGAGGAATAAATGATGATTTAATTTCTCCGTCAATAAATTCTCCGACAATCATACCATGTTTTCCTAATTCATCAAACCCCAATGCTATTGTAGAACCTGGATATACAATTTTAGAATTCTCTAATACTTGCATCTTATGAATATGACCTAATGCAATATAATCAAAACCTTTTTTTATTAAAGTATTTTTATTTATTGAATTATATTGCTTTTCTTGTAAATTTGCCCCATCTAAAGTTCCATGAATTACAAGTATATTTATTTTATTTGGATTTTCTATGTTTAAATTTTCTATTCCACAATCAGTACAATAAAAATCATCAAATCCATATCCGTAAATATTTATTTCTTCTAAATCTACTTTTTCGAATTTAGATGAAAAAATCTTTACATTATCATTCCAATTGTATTTATTATAATAAGAATTTTTTAAAAATGGTTCATGATTTCCTGGAGAAATAAAAATTTTTGTATCAGGTATTTCCTTGAACAATTCATTTATATATTCAATTGTTGATTTTCTAATATATTGATGTTCATACAAGTCTCCAGAAATAAAAAATAATTCAATATTATTTTCCTTTATATAATCTATAATTTTTTTAAATACTTTTCTCTGTTCTAATCTTTTTAAATCTCCTAGTGTTTCTCTATCCGACAAATTGACAAAAGGACTGTCAAAATGCATATCTGCAATATGAACAAATTTCATTTTCAAAAATTCCTCCTCTAACTATTGTATTTCTATTATATTTATTGTATAGGAAACTAAATATTTAAATTTACTTCTTTTTTATATATCAATTTATTTCTAATAAGATATATTATATTTTATAATATCCTCTATTTTTTTTCAATAAAAAACCGAAAAGATTTTTGTTTTTTTAAGTTGTATTTTTTTACTAATTCGACTAAATTTATAAAATAGACCTGACTGTAAATACATAAATATTTTTTATTAATGATCAATAGACCTAAAACTTTTTTGACACATCAAAAAGAGAAAGAAGTTTAATAATTTCTTTCTCTTAAATATACTAATTAAAAAATATGCTAATTAAGATTTATTTTCTAGTTTTACAAAATTCTACTTTCTAAATTAAATTTTAGAAATTTTTTAATTTTCATCTTCATCTAAAGGTCCAAATAATTCATCAAATTTAGCCTCTAATTCTTTTTGTAAATCATACTCATCATCTTGTGGTAGCATTGGTGCTTCTGGTTCAAAATCTTTCAAATCAGAAAATCCTTTTGCCTCTACATTATTTGATTCCTTTTTTTGTGTTCCAACAGTTTCTGGAATTTTATTTTCCTCTTTTTTTACATCCTCTGGTTCGTCTTCAAATAAATCATCTAAAGAAGCTACTTTTAAATTATCAACCTTTTTTTGTTTTTCTTCTTCTGGTACATAAGGATTATATGGATTGTATTTTCTCCAAGGTCCTCTTTCTATTTCTCCGATATCATTATGACTAATTGCATATCTTTTCATTTCTTTTGCCATTGGATGTTCAAAATAATAATATTTTCTGGCCTTAATAGGCTTTATTCCTTTTTCGAAAATAATACAAATATCATTATCTAATCTTCTCAATTCGTCTGGGGTCATCAAAGCTCTTGCCATAACTTGATCTGATATACTCTTTCCCGTTTTATGATTCTGCTTATCTTTATTTATTGAAATACTATCTCTTTCAATTGTTTTTTCTCCTAGCTGTTTAGAAAAGTATTCCAGTGTTTTATATGAATTACTTCCTAAGAAAAGGTGAGTATCACAGTTACCCATTATTGTTTCATAAGACTTTTCATATACAGCTTCTAATTGATCCACATTCTGCAAAATTACACTAAATGATATCTTTCTACTTCTTGATGTAGAAATCTTTTTATCAAAGTCAGGAATTTTACCAATATTTGCAAACTCATCTAGGATAAAATATGTAGGAACTTTTAATTTTCCTCCATTTCTATCTGCATAATCATATAATTGTTGTATCATTTGCGAGAAAAATATAGTTAGTAAAAAATCATATGCAGTATGTGTATCTGAAGATATAACATAAACAGCTGTCTTTTTGTTTCCAATATCCTCAAAATCAATTGTATCTGTTGAAGTTAATTCTGCAATTTCCTTGGAATCAAATTTACCAAGTTTTGATTGTAAAGTACTTAATATTGAACTATATGTCTTTTCTGGTGCAATTTCAATAGATTTGTAGTTTGTTCTAGCTGGATGATCATATGGTAACTGACTCATAAGCTCGGTTAATAAGTTACTTCCTCCATTGTTATTAGCTGCTCTTACTAATTCTGCACAACTTGTTAGGTTTTGCTCTTCTATTGGTCTTGTTGCCATTAAATAGTATATAAGTGCTTTCAATAACATTTCTGCTGAATCATCCCAGAATGGTTCTGAAGAACCTCCTTCCCCTTTTTGACCTTTAACTATAGTATTTGCGATAACATCAACATCTATTTCTGAAGAAATATGTCTCAATGGATTATATCCATCACTAAATTGTGGTCTTACTAAATTTAAAACTTTTATTTCATATCCATGTTGCTTTAAAAATCCTGCTGTATCGTCATATAATTCACCTTTGGGATCTGTAAATACATATGATCCTAACATTTGATAGGCATTTGGTTTAGAATATGATGCAGATTTACCAGAACCTGATCCGTCCAACAACTAATACATTGACATTTCCTCTTTTATCTACTGGTAAATAATTATCTTCTGCCAATATTATCCCTTTATTCTTACTTAAAATTCTATATTGCTCACCATGTTGACTCCAATCACTAGATCCATGTTCAATATCTGTATATTCATTTTTAGGTGCTGATTTTGCAAATCCTATAAAGAAACATACTAAATAAAAAATTGTAAAAATAAATAAAGTAGAAAAAAATGTACCTGTAGCACCACTTGAAAATACATTTCCAAAACTAGCAAATGGATTTGTTATACTATTCACAAATGTCTCAAAAAATATTCCTAAGTCAAACTTTCCATTTACATTACCTGAAAATATACTATTAGCTAATGGCGAAACAAATACTATGGTTAAAAATACCCATAGTA
>CALXSO010000015.1 GCA_944391155.1 uncultured Clostridia bacterium | reverse complement strand
GCAACTTGTACTAAGATTTGAAATGTTTTTTCATTTGCCCTGTAGTCATTCATATTTAATGAACTATCAGCAGCAACTACTCCTACTAGTGTTACTTTAGGGAAGTGATGTCCTTTTACTACCATCTGTGTTCCTATTAATATGTCTATACCTTTGTTTTTAAATTCGTTCAAAATTTCTTCATGTGAGTTCTTTTTGGTAACTGTATCTATATCCATTCTTATTGTTGTTGCTTTTGGAAATTGCTTGTGTATCTCATCTTCTAGCTTCTGTGTTCCTGTTCCGAAATATCTTATTTTTTTGCTTCCACATTCTGGGCAAATTGTTACTATTGGTTCTTCATATCCACAGTAATGGCATTTTAATTTTTTTTCGAAACTGTGATATGTCATACTTATATTACAATTTTTACATTTTACTGTGTAGCCACAATCTCTGCACATTATGAATGTTGAATATCCTCTTCTATTTAAAAATAGGATTGTTTGATATTGTTTTTTTAGATTTTCATCTATTGATTTATATAGTTCAAAACTTAGCATTGAACGATTTCCATTTGCTAATTCTTGTTTTAAATCTATTATTTCTATTTTTGGAAGATTTGAATTATTTGCTCTTTTTGTTAGTTCTAATTTTGTAATTTTTCCCTCTTGTGCTTTGTAATATGTTGCTATATCAGGTGTTGCACTTCCAAGTACTATCGGTATTTTTACTTCTTTGGCGATTTTATTTGCTATTTCTATTGCATTATATTTTGGTGTTGCTTCTGATTTATATGATGTATCATGCTCTTCATCTATTATAATAATTCCTAAATTTTGAACAGGTGCAAATATTGCTGATCTTGCACCAATTATTATATTCGCTTTATTCTGTTTAATTTTAATCCATTCATCATGTCTTTCTCCTATTGATAATTTACTATGTAGAACGGCTAGTTTTTCTTTTCCAAATCTTGATATAAATCTTTCTATCATCTGTGGTGTTAAAGATATTTCTGGTACTAGCATTATTGCTTTTTTGTCTTTTTCTAATACTTTTTCTATGAGTTGCATATAAATTTCTGTTTTTCCTGAACCAGTAACTCCAAATAGTAAAAATTGTTCGTACCTTTTTTCTTCTATTGATTTTTCAATTTTTTCATATGCTATTTTTTGTTCTTCTGTAAGTTCTAATTTGCTTGATTTTTCAATTTTTTTGTTTGCTAATGGATTTCTTTCAATCTTTGTTTCTACAATTTCTAAATAACCATTTTTTATTAGTGTATTGATAATTGCTCTTGAACAATTTGTAAACATTTCTATTTCTGGAATTGTAGCACCTTCATTATCCTTTACAAATTTTAATATCTTTATGTGTTTTTCTGATTTTATTAGGTTTGTTTCTATTTCGAATTCTATTTCTGAATAATCTTTTTTCAGATATATTGTGTTTATCATTTTATCTTGAATTCTTTTTTCTTTATTTTTTGTTCTTGTTCCAGGTGTTTGCATCAATTTGATGCATTCTGATATATTGCAAAAATATCTTTTTGCCATCCATTTTGCAAGTTCTATTTGCTTATCAGATAGCATATCTTCTAATTTGGAAATTTCTTTTACCTTATATTCTGTTGTTTCTTTAAATCCTACGACAAATCCTTCTTCTGGTTCTTTTTTATTTCCAAATGGTACTAATACTTTTGACCCTATCATTATTTGTTCTTCTAACTTTCTTGGTACTTTATAGTCAAATGTTCTATTTAATTTTTTGGCACTTGTGTTTATTATTATTTCTGCTATCATTTATTTTTACATAGTATATTAACTTCTATTTACTATGTTCTCCTTTCTTTATTTCAATATGTCTTTTATTTATTTCAACTACTAAAATTAATTTTTGACTTCACCTTCTTTGCTAATTGTAATTTCATTTTAAAATATTTCTTCGATTTTATATTCTCTTTCCATTTTTTCATCGAAATATATTTTGCAAATTAATTTAAACTCTTCTAAAGATTCATTTTTTAAATTAAATGAAAATAATTTCTTGGCAGGTGCTGTTACTGTGTATTTTATTGCATTTTTTGTGCTTTCTGAAATTTGTATACATGATTTATCTTGTCTCCCGCAAATTTCGCATTTAAATCCGATTGTCTTTTATACTAAAATATCTTAGCTTTTCTTTTTCTTCACAATTTGTACATGATAATATTCTTGGTGTAAAACCTAAAATACATAATAATCTTAATTTAAATATACTTACTGTTAAATCTAAATTTTTGTCTGTTTCAGATATTGTATATAGTGCATTCAGATATAATTGCATTATATTAAAACAATTTTGGTTTTCGTCTGTTACATCTATTATGATTTTATTTATATGTATTGCATATTTTAGTTTGTCTAAGTCTGTTCTTAATTTATAGAATAATTCTATAGTTTCGCATGAATTTATATGATATGTGCTTGTCCCTTGAAACATTAAATATTCTCCAAAGCAGAATATTTGGGTTCCTGCAAGGAGACTACTTTTAGGTCTCCTTGCACCTTTTGCTACACAAGATATTTTTCCAAAGTTTGGTGTTAACATTGTTAGCATTTTATCATAATCACCTAAATTATTTTCTGATAAAATTATTCCTTTTACTTTTACTGTTGCCATTTTATTCTCTCTTTTCTTTTATAGTCCTATTTTTTTATCTTCTATTATGTTTGTTTTATCATTTATACTTACATTCATATTTGTAATTTTTTGAATATTTTCAATTTCTTTTATATTATTTTCTATATTTTCTATTTGTTTTAATTCTAAAAATGTATTTATATCTCCTGTATTTTTAAAGGTTTCCCAAGCAATTTTCTTAATCATTTGCCTCATCTCCTATTTTTAAGTTTTTTCTTCAAGTGTAAATTGAATGTTTATATTATCTTTTGCTTTTTTTAGTAAATTTATACTTATTTAAAAATCTTTCTAATTTATTTTAAATTTATTAACTATTTTTGGATTATCAATCCAGTCTTGCTTAACTTTTACCCATGTTTTTAAATTTACTTTTACTCCAAAGTTTTCTTCCATATCTATTCTTGCTGCTCTTCCAATTCTTTTTAACATTTCTCCATTTTTTCCAATTATTATTCCCTTATGTGATTCTCTTAAGCAATATATTGTTGCTTCTATATCATAAATTTCTTCATTTTTTTTATTTTTTCTTGTTTTCATCTTTTCTACTTCTACATAAATCCCATGTGGTACTTCATCTTGAAGAATTCTGAGTGCTTTTTCTCTTATTGTTTCTTCTGCAAGTTGTCTTAATGTTTGATCTGTATATTCTTCTATATCATAATATGCTGGTCCCGGTTTTAGGCTCTTTTCTATTTCATCTAATACAATGTCTTTATATTTAGTATTTGTTGCTTCTATTGGTATTACAGATTCAAATTTGTATTCTTTACTATATATTTCTATTAGGTTTAATAATTTTTCTTTTTTTTTTATGTCTATTTTATTTATTATTAGAATCGTTTTTCTTTTGGCTTCTTTTATTTTTTCTAAAATGATTCTATCTCCTTTTCCTATGTTTTCACTTGTTGCTTCTATTATAAATAATATTAAATCTGCATCTTGTAAACTTGCATATGATGTTTCTATCATTGTTTCATTTAATTTGTGCTTTGGCTTGTGAATTCCTGGTGTATCTGTAAATATAATTTGTGCATTTTTTCTGTTTACGATTCCTTTAATTGCTGTTCTTGTAGTTTGAACTTTATTTGCGATTGCTGCTACTTTTTCTCCTACTAATAAATTTAATAGTGTTGATTTTCCTACATTTGTTCTTCCTATTATTGATACAAATCCTGATTTAAATTCTTCCATTTTCACCTTGTTAGATATGGTTTTCTAACTTTCCTCCTTTATAAATGATTGTTTTCTAATTTCTTTTTTATATTAATAAAAATCAATTTCGATATTTTATATTTTTATGTTCCATGTTTTGATATTTTCACATTTTGGTTTTTTACCTTTTATTTTTCTTTTTATATTATACACTATTTTTGTGCTAAATTTGTAGAATTTGTGAAATTTTTTAAAATTATTTTCTTATTACATTAATATAGCTTGTATATATTTGTGTTATCAAAATTTTTCTTATACAATAAAAAATAGGGTAGTTTTCTACCCTTTATTTTTTAACTTTTCTATATTTATGAATTTAATATCCTATATTTAAGCATATGCTTGACGTTTTCTGAAATTTAACAAATTTGTTATTTCGTTGTCTCCTTTTATTAATTTCTTTGTCTTCTTTGCTCTTTCTTGTTCTAATTCTCGTTTTTGTTTTTCTGCTACTGATTGACATATTGCTTTTTGGTATGCAAAGTGTGTATCTTGTGCAATTTTACTCCAATTATATTCATTTCTTACTTTATTTTTTGCTTTTTTTACTATGTCTGCACATAATTTGTGATCATATAATAATTCTAATATAGAGTCTGCTATTGAGTTTGGATTTCCACAATATGTTTTCATTCCATTTTCTCTATGTTGTACTATTTCATTTAATCCTCCAATATCAGATACTACTACTGGATTTTCTGATAACATTGCTTCTAATGCTACTATTCCAAATGGCTCATATGTGCTTGGAAATACAGCAATATCTGCTGCTTTATACATTTTTTGTACATCTTTCCCATTCATATAGCCTGCAAAATATACTTTTTGTGAGATTCCTAAACTGTTTGCTTCAGCTTTTAATTCATCCATCATTCCGCCTTTTCCACATATTACTAGTTTTGCGTCATGATATCCATTTAATATTTTTGGCATTGCTGCAATAAGATGTTGTATTCCTTTTTCATAAACAAGTCTTCCCATAAATAGTATTATTTTTTCATTATCCATTGCAAATCTTCTTCTGAAGTTATAGTCTCTTTCTACTCCATTAAATAGGTTCAAATTTACCCCATTTGGTACTACATTTATTTTTTCAAATGGTAATCCAAATAATCTTTGTAATTCATTTTTCATATAGTTACTATTTACTATAACTTCTGATGCTTCATATGTTAGCATCCACTCTGTATCATTGATATACCTTTGTGTTTCATCATGTATTCCACTATTTCTTCCTGATTCTGTTGCATGTATTGTTGCTACTATTGGGATGTTATAAGAATTTTTTAATGTTTTTGCTGCATATGCCACAAGCCAGTCATGTGCATGTATTACATCAAAATTTCCTTCTTTTGCTATTAATTCATTAGCTTTTGCAATTAAATTAAAGTTTAATTGCATTATCCAATCAATGAAATTATTGGGGTTTATCATGTAATTATCTACTCGATATACTTTTACTCCTTTATCATCTTCAAAATATGGTGCATCTCCTTCTCTATATGTTACTACTGTAACATCATGACCATCTTTTATTAGTGTTTTTGATAAATCATATACTACTCTTGCAATTCCCCCTACAACTCTTGGTGGGTATTCCCAAGTTAACATCAATATTTTCATTGATATACTCCCTTTCTTTTTCAATTTTCTTTCGTTTGTGACATTTTTCTTCAATCCTATTATATTTTATACAAATTTGTTAAAAATGTAAATGGTTTTTTGTTAATTTTTTATATTTATTTTTTATAATGAATGCTGTCCATTTTTTATTTTATATAGAATTTCAAATTGCTGTCATATAAGTATTTTTGCACTTTATGAATTACAACTTCATAAAAGAGTTTAGTGCGTTTACATAATACTTGTTGGTGGAGGTGAGGAGAGTCGAACTCCTGTCCATAATACTTTCCACATAGACTTCTACAAGTTTAGTTTCTCTTTTTTCTTCCTTCTTTAAACACCGATAAACAGGTTTTTAAAGACGTTATCTTTGTTTATTACCCACTACTCCCAAAGAAAAAGTAGCTTCGTTTCCTACTAAATTAGCACTTTATCTAAAAACGTAGGCTTTTTTAGTAAAGTGTAGCTGCAGTTTAGGCAGCTAATGCGTACTCATTATTATTTTCTGCGTTTATATTTAATTTCTCGTTTTTTTGAGTGGCCAACGAGAATCCACTACTTGCTATCTATATTTCTGGTAGTATGTCGAAACCTTTACACCCCCATATGTTTTTATTATACTATATTTTTAGTTCTTAATCAATAATTTATTTGTGCTAATTTTTATAATATATTTATGCTAATTTTTATAATTGTTTTGTTCCTGTTACAATTTAGATTCATTTTTATGTTTTATTTTAAAAATCGAGGCAGAAACTTTCAAATTTTTCTGCCTCAAATATTGTTTTTTATACTTTTTAATTAGTAAGTATATTTTTATATTTTTTAATGCTTATCTATATTCTTATACTTAAAGTATTTAAATGAAGCTGCACCTAATATTCCAACTGCTCCTAAAGTTATCATTATTGTAATATATTTTTCACCTGCTTTTGGTAATTGTGTCTGAGCTGTTGTACCATCATTTTTACTAGCATTTAAATTATATGAATTATTAATGTCATTTAATCCATCTGTTAGTTTATCAGGATCTTTTATTTGATCTTGGAATTCATCTTGTATTTTATCATCATCTGGATCTGGTTTTTCATTATCTGGATTCTCTGGATCTGGTTTTTCCTCGTCTGGATTTTCTGGATCTGGTTTTTCGTCATCTGGATTCTCTGGATCTGGTTTTTCGTCATCTGGATTTTCTGGATCTGGTTTTTCATCATCTGGATTTTCTGGATCTGGATCATCTGTTTCATAACTTATTCTCCATAATTGTGCTCCATAGAATGGATTTGCTGTACCTACATATAATCCATTATCAGTAGCTATTAATGAACGTCCACCATAGTTGTATTTATCATTAAATCCACTATCTGTTACAATTTCAAAATTTTCTCCATCTGAACTCTTTAGAAGGTCAAATCCCCAAACATCGTTATCAATAGTTTTTGCTATATAAGCATACATTTTTAAACCTTCCCAGTCAAATTTATTATATAATTCTACAAATTCTTCTCCAGCCATATTTATTAATGGATTTTCTCCTGAGCCTAATTCTTCAATTTGTCCTATTAATTCTTCATATTTTATAACAAAATCAAAGAATGCTTCACCATCATTCATAGAAGTCTTAAATTCATCAAGCATTACTTTAAAGTTTTCTAATATTGATTTTATTTGGTCTATTTGCTCTATTCCAGAACCTATTCCATCTATTGTTGATAATAACTCATCTATTTTACTATTTAATCCTTCTAACTCTTCATCTGTTAAGTCTACAAAATATGTTCCTTTAAGATTTTTTATGTATTTATATAGAATAGCTGAATCCATTGTTGTAATATATAGTTCGTCGTTGTATGTTTCTGCTCTCCAAACATATTCTATACAATTGTTTTTCATATATTTTGAAAAACCTTCAACTTCTTCAAATTTTCCATTTTCTTTGTTGTATTTCCATAATTTTTGTGGATTGTTTAAAGTTATATACATTGTTTTTAAATAATCGCTTGGTTTAACATCTCGGTTTGCAATTTCTGAAACTATTCCTGTAACTGCTGATACTGTTGCTGAAATTGTGTTATCAAAATTCATTAAATAAAGTTGATCTTTAAAAGTAAAAGGTGTTGCAGTCATAGTAACTAATCCTGCCTCTTCTCCAGTATATCCTTCTGGATCTTCAGCTAATCCTAAATTATTTACTCCATTATATTTTCCAATTACCTCTTCCCAATACCATCCATATTCATTTGCTTGTTCATCTCCTTCAGCAGGATGACCTTTAAACATTACCATTCCTCTGCTATTAGGTATTACTGCATATATATATCCATTATATGTACACATATCCCATATTGGACTTGCTATAGTACTATATACTGCTGCATCAGCTCCATAATCTTTAAAGTCTTTATAATCAGCTATTCTTTCCCATTTTGTATCATCATTTGGATCTTTTTCTAATATTGCAAGTTTTTGATAATCTTCATAACCTTCGTCTAATTCTATTCTTGCATCTACTCCACCAAAAAGTAATTTGTCATCATACACACATGATGCACGTAAACTTGTTCCATTGGAAGATGTAAAAGCAATTGTCATATTATCATTTTCATCAATTTTATAAATGTAGTTATCTGCTCCTGCAACTGCTGAATATGAAGCAAAATATAAATCCCCCTCAAATTCTACAGCCATTCTGAAAGCTACTCCTGCTTCTGCAGTATATATTTTCTTCATTTCGCCTGTTGTCATATTATATTTAAATATTTCTCCACCATCTTCTGTTGTTGGTCTTGGAATTTCATTATTTGTCATTGAATTTATTAATTCCCATGCAACATCTTGTGATACCCCAGCTGATTCCATAGCCTTTGCGAATGTATCTGCTACACTTCCTACTATGTTTCTATTTGTTCCTATATATATATAATCTCCTCTTGTTGCCATTGCCCATGCATAACTTGTTTCGCGGTCTCCTCCTTCAACTAGTCCATCTGCCTCTCCTTCTCCTGCATCTGGATTTGAAACTTTTTCTATTTTAAGATTGTTTGTGTTTCCAGAATCAACAGCATATGCATATGTGCTTAAACTTGTTGCTAAAAAAAGTAATATTATAATTATGGTTTTTAATTTCTTGACCATTTAATATCAAACCCCTCTTTCTTATTTTATTCTCTATTTCATGATAATATTTTTAAATTGTTTAGTCAATATTTGTCACATATTTGTTATACACTTTTAATATATTACATTTTTGTTACAAAATCATTACATTAAAATTAACATTTTTTTATGCCTGCCATATTATATTTTAGGTGATTAATTATGAATATTGTTCCTACCAACGTAAATTATACTTATTCTTTATTTAGAAGAAATTTAATAGAGTTAAATTTAACTTTTCCTTTTTTAAATATTCAAGTAATTGGTAATAGTGTTTTGGGCAAGAATATCTATGCTATTAAGTTAGGTAAAGGTCCTAACAAGGTATTTTATTCTGGAAGTATTCATGCTAATGAGTGGATCTGCACTGTCCTTCTAATGAAATTTATTGAAGATTATTGTGATGCTTTTGTTAATAAAACTTCTTTGTATAATCAATATGTTCCTGATTTATTTAATTCTTCTTCTATCTTTATAGTTCCTATGATTAATCCTGATGGTGTAGACCTAATCACTGGTGCATTGCCCACAACTTCTTTTGCTTATCAAAGTGCTCTTGAAATTTCTAATAATTTTTCTGAAATTCCCTTTCCTTTTGGTTGGAAGGCAAATATAAATGGTGTGGATTTTTAAAAATACCAACATT
>CALXSO010000014.1 GCA_944391155.1 uncultured Clostridia bacterium | reverse complement strand
CAGGTTTTTTTGTTTCTTCTGGTTTTGTATGAATAGTACATGTTTCTGAAACTTTAGCACTACCTACTGCTGATGATCTGTTTATTGGTTTCCATAGTCCTAGTTCTTCTTTTGGCACTACTCCTCCATAGCTTTGATTTTTTGTTGATGGACAATATTGTGTAGCTAATTTTCCTGATTCAGTACATATTTTTTGTACTCCGTGTCCTTCACAATTTCCAGGTAAATTATCTGGTGTAAATGTTTCTGTATAAGTATTTGTACAACTAGAAGTTGCAATACATCCTGTAGTTCTACATATTGTTTTTTCAACTAATCCTGTTGGTTTATTAAAGTTTGCATTTGGTAATGCTGTATGAATATCCTGCATAATTCTTGACCAGATTAGTCCCGCTGGATTTGTTCCTGACCATCTTACTTCTTCATTATTATCATATCCAAACCAGCATGCTGCTGCATAGTATGGTGTCATTCCTGCAAGCCATCTATCACAATTATCATCTGTTGTTCCTGTTTTTGCACATGTTTCCATTCCTCTTATTGCACAGTATGTAGCTGTACCGTTAGAAGCTGTAACTGGTTGTTCTGTTATAACTCTTGTTAAATATGCATTTTGTTCAGATATTACTCTTTCTGTTTTTTGATTTGGTGTTAATACAACATTTCCGCTTGAATCAGTAACTTTTGTATAGAATGTTGGTTCAATATATACACCATCATTTGCAATTGTTGCATATGCTGCTGCCATTTCAAGTGGACTTATACCGTCTGTTATTCCTCCTATTGCTAATGATAAAACACTATCATTTAGTCCTTTTGCATCCTTTTCTGGATCTTCTCCTTCTTTAACTAATGAACTAATTCCCATTTTTCTTAGATAATCTATTGATGTATTTGGTGTTAATTCTCTCATAATTTTTACTGCAGGTATGTTCTTAGATAATGCTATGAATTCTTTAATGTTCATAGTTCTATTTGTTTCTTTACCATATTCATCTCTTGGCTTATATCCGTTAAAATCTGTCCATACATCATCATATACTGTTGCTGGTGTTATGACTTTTTCTTCTAATCCTGGTGCTATATCTGCTATTGGTTTAATTGCTGAACCTGGTTGCCTTACCATTTGTGTTGCTCTGTTCCATCCTGTAGCACTCTGGTCTGCATTTAGTTCTCCTCCAACAGCAACTACTTGCCCTGTTTTATAATCGATTATTGCCATTCCTGCTTGAGTGTGGTCATTTTTTAATGTTCCATCTTCTTTTTTATCTCTACCTTTTACTTGATAGTCGGCTTTTGCAAATTCTTGCTCAACTCTTGCTTGTATTGATGTGTCTTGTGTTGAATATATTGTCAAACCGCTACTATATACATATTTTTCAGCAAATTCTCTCGAAACTCCCTTTTCTTCCATTACTTGTTCAACAACTTGATTTATTGTTGCTGATGTATGATATGAATATGAACCTCCTGTTGTTACATTTCCTTGTGTAAATGCTAAGCCTGCTTCTACTTCTGCTACTGCTTGACTATATTCATCTTCATTTGTTATATAACCTTGGTCTTTCATTTCAGCTAATACGGTTAAGGTTTTCTTTCTAATTGATTCTTTTAATTTTTCTTGGTCTTTTGTTTCATCATATGGGTTATATGTGTTTGGAGAACTGTTTATTCCTGCTAGAAAAGCACATTGTGCCAAACTTAAATCTTTTGCACTTTTTCCAAAATAATATTGTGCTCCAAGTTCAACACCATGCAAATTATCTCCACCTACAAATAATATATTTAAGTATAATTCTAATATTTGATCCTTTGATATCATTCTTTCTACTTGGTACGCTTTTGCCCATTCTCTTACCTTACGCATTATTCCTGCTAATCCTGAAGTTTCATCATCTTGAGTAATATTTTTAACTAATTGTTGTGTTATTGTACTTCCTCCATATGAAGAACTTCCTTTAAATACAGTATTAAATATAGCTCCAGCTGTTCTCCAAATATCTACACCACTGTGTTCATAGAATCTTTTATCTTCTATTGCTATATAAGCTTTTGGTAAATATGGTGACATTTCATCTAGTGTTATTACTTTTCTTTTTTCATCACTACTTAAATTTGCAATTACTTCTCCATTTTTGTCTACTACCACCGAATTTGCAATTCCTATGATTAAATCATCTTTACTTATTTTAAAATCGTCTCCAAATAGTCCAAAAAATATTGCAGCAATTATTCCTGCTCCTATTACACATAATAGTAAAATTAAAATTATTATAATTTTTATTGCAATTGATAATTTTGGATGTTTATCTGACCACTTTAATTTTCCTTTTTTATTGGAATTTGCAGAAGTTTTACTATTTTGTGTATTGTTTTTTCTTAATGCTTTTGGTACTCTATCTTCATCTTCTATTTTTGACTTATTTGTTCTTTTTTTGTTTTTTGAATTTGTTTTTTTTGTTGGTGTACGTTTACTATTTTTATTTCTGCTATTATTTGGCATTTTTTTACCTCCTTGTCAATTTATTTGACAAAGCTATTATATTATATTTATAACAAAAAATAAAGTCTTTTTGCGATATTTCTTTTTATTATAGAGTCTTTAATTTATTTATAATTTAGTTTCGTACAAAGATATGTCAATACAAAATGATAGGATATAAATATTATAAATTTAATAAACTCCATTTTGCAAATATAAATTTTTAATTTGTACTCCATCTTTTTTTATTTTTTCTCTTACATATTTATATGGTTGTTCATAATAAAAGTTTGATTCATATATAACTTTTGTGTCAAACTTTTCATTGTCTATATTTTCTATGTTTTTATTTTTGAATCTAATATTATATCCTTTTATTATTTTTCCCTCAAATCTTTTTTTGTTTATTTTTATATTATTTACCATGTTAACTATTATAGCTTTTTCATATATATTATATTGATTGATTAATTCCTTTGGAAAATCTATATTTATTATTACTTTTGCTTTTGATAATCCCTTTTTCTTGTTATTCATAATTGTTATGTATGTTCCTAATTCTTCATATATGTCTTCTTCTATTTTTTTAAATTTATTGATATGATTTGTTATTATAGTTATGGACTTGTAAATTTGGGCAAATTGTTTTATATTTTCTATTATAAAGTCTTTAGCATCGTTTACTAATATGTATATATGTGTTTCTTCTTTTTTCCATTTTTCTTTTTTTGTTATGTAATCCATTATTTCAGGTATAAGCATTTTGTATAACCATTTTCCTGTAACATTTATATAATTATTCTGATCTAAAATATTTACAAAATCTTTATATTCTCCTAATTGTTTGCTTATTACAATTTTTTTACTACTACTTCTTTCCAATATTTTCATTGTTTTTTGTGCTATTTTTTCTTGTCTTTTTTTACTCATACCTTGCTGTTTTATTGGTATAATTATCTTATTTCCTTCTATTACAATTCTATTTAATATTTTTTCTATGACATTGGGCTTGTCATTTTCTTGTATATAAAACATATTAACACCTCACTCATTTAAGTATATGTGAGTGCCTTCTTTATTATTATTAAATATGCAATTTCAAAAATATTTTTATTTATTCCTTTAAAAATCTCCTCCGTAAATCTCGATAATAGTAGCTTTATTACCTTATTTTTTATAGAAAAAATTGACTTCTATCTTGACACTATATAGATTTTTCTGTATACAATAAAAAAATGATTAGGTCTTACTTATGTAGATTCGATACATTACTATATCGCATCTTCCGTCATCACTAATATTTGCGTAAATCTTACTTATGTAACTTCGATATCTTTCTTATCATGCCATAAAACAATACTGCTAATAAGTTTTTATAGAAACAGTCTATATTAATATATTTTAATAAATTTCATAAATATGCTCAAATATCAATATATTAAAATTAATTTAATTATAAACTATTATCAATAATCTTATTAGCAGTATTGTTTTAAAAATGACTAGTTACAATATAATTTCTCTTTTTAACATTTTATCCTTTATTATTCCTATACCAATGAAATTTGTATTATTATATATTTTATATATATCATCTTCTTTATTTTTTTGTAGTTTTACTCCATTAATAAATAATGTTAATTCTTTAGAACTTAGTTCAATGCTATCTTTTTTATTAAATAATTCTTCAATGGTTATTATGTTTTTTTCTAATTCTTCTTTTGGATTTTCTGAATTTAATATTTTTTCTAAACTTATACTTTTTTGTATTGAAAACTCTCCTACTTTTAATCTTGTCAAATCACTCATAAATCCTACTGTACCTAGCTTTTTTGCTATATCTTCACACAAGCTTCGTATATAAGTTCCTTTACTACAACTTACAGTAAACTCTATTGATTTTTTTATTTCATCAATATTATTTAATTCAATACTATATATTTCTATTTTTCTTGGTGGGATTTCTATTTTTTGTCCTTTTCTTGCATATTCATATAACTTTTTTCCTTCTATTTTTATTGCTGAATATATTGGTGGAGTTTGATCTTGTTTTCCAAGCATCATTTCTAGTGTATTTATTACATGTTGTTTATTTAATAATTTTTCTTGTACTTCTTCTTTTCTTACTATCTTTCCTTCAGAATCTGCTGTATCTGTTTGAATTCCTAATTGTAGTTCCACTTTATATGTTTTGTTGTGATTTATTAAATATGCAGAACACTTTGTTGCTTTTCCAATTAATATTGGTAATACTCCTTTTGCCATTGGATCTAAAGTGCCAGTATGCCCTACTTTTTCGTTTGTTATTTTTCTAATCTTATATACTATGTCATGTGATGTGCAATTTGCTGGTTTATTTATTAATACTATTCCTTGCATTTTATCCTCTCTAATTATTATTTTTTTATAACTTCTACATCAATTTTTAAGATTTCACCGTTTATGTTTGTATCTGTATATCCTTCTTTTTGTTCATCATAAAAAATATTATTTGCAAGTGTGTCATGCTTTATTGTTTCTTCAAATTTTTTTATTATTTTTTCTACTTTGTCATTTTCTGAAACATATAAGTTAATTCTATCTAATACTTCAAATCCTTTTTCTTTTCTCATGTTTTGTACTTTTGATAATACTTCTCTTAGTATTCCTTCTTCTTCCAATTCTGGGGTAATTGTAGTTTCTAATACTACTCCAATTTCTCCCTCTCCGCTAAATGCAAATCCTTCTTTACCTTGCATTGTAATTAATAAATTATCTTGATTTAGTTCTATTTGTGTTCCGTCTATATCAATATATTCTTGTTTTCCTTGTTTTACTTTATTTGCTAAATCCATTTGATTTTTCTTTGATATTTCTTCTCTGATTTTAGGTATTAGTTTTCCATATTCTTTACCTAATACTGGTAAATTTGGTTTTATTTCAAAATTTACATATTTAGACATTTCTGCACCTAATTCAATGTCTTTAACATTAAGTTCTTCTTTTACTATATCTGCATAATATTCTGGTAGTGTATTAATTGATATTAGCATTTTTGATAGTGGTTGTCTATTTTTAATATTTACAGAATTTCTGCTACTTCTACCTAATTTTACAATTTTATATGCTAAATCCATTTCTTGCTCTAATTTCTTATCTATTTCTTTTTCATTTACTTCTGGCCATAGACATAAATGGACACTTTCTGGTGCTTTTTTATCTAAATTCACTACTAAATTTTGATATATTTCATCTGTTATAAATGGTACAAATGGTGCTGAGATTTTGCAAAGTGATACTAATACTCTATATAGAGTTACATATGCCCCAATTTTTTCATCATTTGATCCTTGACTCCAAAATCTTTCCCTATTTCTACGCACATACCAATTAGATAGGCTGTCTGTAAATTCTTCTATGGCAAGTGCAGCACCTGTTATATCATATTTGTTTAACTTTTCGTCTACTTCTTTTATTAATGTATTTAGTTTTGATATTATCCATTTATCCATTACATTATTTGATTTAAAGTCTGCATATTCTAATGGATTAAACTGATCTATTTCTGCATATAGAACATAGAATGAATATACATTCCACAATGTACTTAAAAATCCTCTTCCGAGTTTCTTGTACATTTTTTAATCCTAATCTTGTTGGAAGCCATGGACTACTACATGTATAGAAATGCCATCTTGTTGCATCTGCTCCAACTGTGTCTAATAATACCATTGGGTCTACACCATTTCCTTTTGATTTAGACATCTTTTGTCCCTTTTCATCCAATACATGCCCTAATACTACACAATTTTCAAATGGTGTTCTTCCAAATAATGCTGTTCCTATTGCTGTTAATGTATAGAACCATCCTCTTGTTTGATCTACTGCTTCTGAAATAAATTGTGCTGGGAAATTATTATCAAACATTTCTTTATTTTCAAATGGGTAATGCCATTGTGCAAAAGGCATTGAACCAGAATCAAACCAGCAATCAATTACTTCTTTTGCTCTTTTCATTTTTTTACCACATTTTGGACATTTTAGATAAACATTATCGATGTATGGTTTATGCAATTCTATATCTTCTGGTACGTCAATTCCTTTTTCTTTTAGTTCTTTTATACTTCCTATACATTCTTGATGACCACAGTTTTCATCTTCACAAGTCCAAATTGGAAGTGGTGTTCCCCAATATCTGTCTCTTGAAATTCCCCAGTCAATAACATTTTCTAGGAATTTTCCAAATCTTCCTGTTCTTATTGTATCTGGATACCAATTTACTTTATTATTATTTTCCACTAATTCATCTCTTAGTTTGCTCATTGCAACAAACCAACTTTCTTTTGGATAATATAAAAGTGGTGTGTCACATCTCCAGCAGTGTGGGTATGAATGCAAATGTTTTTCTTTACTAAATAGCTTATTTTCTTTAGCAAGCCATTTACAAATATCTTCATTGCAATCTCTTACAAATCTTCCTGCCCAAGGTTCTACTTCTTTTACAAATTTTCCTTCTTTATCTACTAAATTTATAAATGTAATACCATTTTGCTTTGCTACTAAGCTATCATCTTCACCATATGCTGGTGCTATATGAACAATACCTGTACCATCTGTTAATGTTACATAATCCCCATGTATTACTTCAAAAGCTTTACCTTGAACATTTCCAAAAGGCATTAATCTTTCATATTTTGTTCCAAGCAACTCCTCACCTTTAAAAGTTTTTATAATTTCATATGGTGTCTCATTTAATACAGTGTCTATCAAGTCTTTAGCTAAAATATATTCTTCATATTTTGGCTCATCATCTGTTCCAATATTAGCTTTTACTCTTGCATATTCATATGATTTATTTACACATAGTGCTAAATTTGATGGTAGAGTCCAAGGTGTTGTTGTCCATGCTAATATATATGTGTTATCTTCTCCTTTTACCTTAAATTTTGCAATGCAAGTCAAATCTTTAACATCTTTATATCCTTGAGCAACTTCGTGTGATGACAAAGCTGTACCACATCTTGGACAATATGGCATTACTTTGTGACCTTCGTATAATAATCCTTTTTCCCACATTTGTTTTAGAGCCCACCATACTGACTCTATATATTCATTATGATATGTTACATATGGATGCTCCATATCAACCCAAAATCCAACTTTGTTTGTCATTTCTTCCCACATATGAACATATGAAAAGACACTTTCTTTACATTTTTTAACAAACTTTTCAACTCCATATTCTTCAATTTGTTCTTTTCCAGAAATTCCTAATTGTTTTTCGATTTCAAGTTCTACTGGAAGACCATGTGTATCCCAACCAGCTTTACGAATAACTTGATACCCTTTCATTACTTTATATCTAGGTATAATATCTTTCATTACCCTTGTTTCAATATGGCCAACATGTGGTTTTCCATTTGCAGTTGGAGGACCATCATAGAAAGTAAAATATCTTTTACCTTTATTCATTTCAAAATTCTTTTTGATAATATTTTTTTCTTTCCATCTTTTGGCTACTTCTTGTTCCATTCCAACAAAGCCATTTTTTAGTTCTACTTTTTTATACATATCCATAACCTCCTTATAGGGATTTTAAGCTCTTAACTTAATGACATTGGGGTCTTTCCTGAATCCCTATTTTTTTGAAAACAACAAAAAACTATTTCATCCATATTAGGACGAAATAGTTTTCCGCGGTACCACCTAATTTAGTAAATAATATTTTTTAATTTATATTCACTCTCTCTATTCTTTTAACGCAAGAATTACGGCTAACCTACTTTTTTCAGTTTAGCAACTAATAAGATGATAATAAATAGTTCTTACTTACCAAATTTTCAGCTACCTTTGGCTCTCTTAAAGCTATCTACTATTTATGTTGTTCTTATTTTTGTTGTTTTCTTATAAATTTGTATTATTATATCATAAATTTTTTTCTTTTCAAGTATTTTCTATTCAGATTTTTTTTCTTTTTCATCTTTTTCTGTTTTTTCTGATTTTTCTTCTTTCTTCTCTACTACTTCATCTTTTTTTGTTTCAACAGGTTCTTCTTTTTTGTCTTCTACTGGCTCTTCTTTTACAGTATCAACAACTTCTTGTACTGTTACATTTTCAGTTTCTACTGCTGGAGCTTCTTCTGGAGCTGTTTCTACAGGTGTTGTTACTTCTTCTGATACTGGTTCTTCAGTTAAATCTTCTTTTATAACAATTTCCTTATTTTCTATTCTTGCTCCTATTTGCTCTTTAGTTTTAGCAGCTTTACCTAATCTGTCTCTTAAGTAGTATAATTTTGCTCTTCTAGCTTTACCTACTCTTACTAATTCTACTTTTTCTACTAATGGTGAATGTATTAAGAATGTTTTTTCAACACCAACACCATAAGAATTTTTTCTTACTGTAAATGTTTGATTTAATCCTCCACCTTGTATTTTAATAATAATTCCTTCAAAAACTTGGATTCTTTCTTTATTTCCTTCTTTAATTCTAACATGTACTTTTACTGTATTACCAACTTTTAATTCTGGTATTTTATTTTTCAATTGTTCATGCTCTATTGATTTAATTATATCCATTTTAGAATTTACCTCCTTCTTTATTTTTGTGAGCGGTGTCTTTTGACACTTCATTTTATTTAATAATTTTTATATTTTTCCATTTTTATTCTTAAAGATATATTTTATGGATTAAATATTATTATTTTCTTCTTCTATTAATTTTTCTAAAAATTTCTTTTCTTCTTTTGAAAAATTATATTTTTTTATCATATCTGGTCTTTTTTTCAGTGTTATTCTTATCGACTGTTCTTTTCTCCATTTATCAATTTTTTGATGATGCCCTGATAATAGAATTTCTGGTACCTTTTCTCCTTCAAATATTTCTGGTCTTGTGTATTGTGGATATTCTAAAAGTCCTTGCGAAAATGATTCTTCTTTAGTTGAGTCATTTTTTATTACACCTTCTATATATCTACTCACACTATCTATTAATACCATCGCAGGTATTTCTCCTCCTGTTAGAACATAATCTCCAATTGATATTTCTTCATCGACAATTTTATCAATAACTCTTTGGTCTATTCCTTCATAGTGTCCACATAGCAATGCAAGATGTTCTTCTTTTGATAATTCTTCAACTTTTTTTTGATTTAAAGTTTTTCCTTGTGGCGTCAAATAGATTAATTTTGTTTTTGGAGTTTTTACAGATTGGTAGGCATTATAAATTATATCTGCTCTCATTACCATTCCTGCTCCTCCTCCATATGGAGTATCATCTACTTTTTTGTGCTTGTCTTTTGAAAAATCTCTGATATTTATTAGATTAATCTTTATCAAATTTTTTTCTTGTGCTTTTCCTAAAATGCTTTTGTTCAATGTTTCAAACATTTCTGGAAAGAGTGTTAACACATCAAATTTCATTTTTTCTCCTATCTTAATCCTTTTAACATATGAACTAATATTTTACCTTCTTCTAAATTTATTTCTTTTATTACTTCGTCAATTCCAGGTAATAATATTTGTTTACCATTATTATCTTTTACAACATATACATCATTGCTTCCAGTATTGAATATGTCTTCGAGAATTCCTAGTTTTTCATTTTCATCAGTATAGACTTCCATTCCAATTAAATCTGCTATGTAATAGCTTCCTTCTTCTAGTGGCGTAGCATCTTTTCTTTCTATCTGTACATATAAATTTCGAAGTTTTTCTGCTTCCTCTAATGTGTCTATTCCTTTGAACTTTACTAAAACCATATTCTTATGATATTTTACTTCTTCTATTTCATATTCTTTTTTTGAATTTTTATTGACTAAGCATACTTTTTTTAATTTTTCAAATCTTTCTACATTTTCTGTGTAGGGATATATTTTTACCATCCCTTTTATTCCAAATGTATTTACAATTTGACCAATTTCAAAAAATTCTTGCATTTTTTCTCCTACTCTTCAATAAATTCTACATTAACTTTTTTTCTTTCTTTTCCAGCAACTGATTTCATAACTGTTCTAATAGATTTAGCAAGTTTTCCTTGTCTTCCTATTACTTTTCCCATATCTTTTTCAGCTACTTTTACTTCGAATGTTATTGATTTATTATTGTCTGTTTCTTTAATGTCTACTGCATTTTTGTCATCAACTAAGTTTAGTATTATTGTTTCTAAGATTTCTTTCATCTTAATCCTCCTAAAGCTTATTTTGCTTTTTCAATTAATGCTTTAACAGTTTCTGTTGGTTTAGCACCATTTTTTATCCATTTTTCTAATTTTTCTTGATTTAATACTATTGTTGATGGTTCTGTCATTGGATCATATGTTCCAATTTGTTCAATTATTTTTCCATCTCTTGGGCTTCTTGAATCAGCCACAACAATATGATAAAATGGAGCTTTTTTCTTTCCTTCTCTTTGTAATCTAATTTTTACCATTTCTTTCACCTCCTGAATTTTTGTGAATTTTCTTGGATTTTAGAAAATTCGGTTTTCTTTATATGGACTTTAAATTTATAGTTATATAAATTTAAAAGATTAATAACTTTATTTATATATTTGATATTCTTGGCATAATTAAATTCTGGTTATCTTTATTTAAAATTTCATATTTTTTAAACTAGATGTATCTATATTTTTCATTAAGTTTTTCATTCCACCTTTATTTTGTTTTAATTGCTTCATCATTTTTTGTGTCATTTCAAATGATTTTATGAATTTGTTTACATCTTGCACTGTTGTTCCGCTTCCTTTTGCTATTCTTAGTCTACGACTTCCATTTAATATTCTTACATTACGTTTTTCTTGTTTTGTCATTGAACAAATCATTGCTTCTATTTTAACAAATTCTTTGTCATCCACTTTTAGGTCCTTTATTTTATTCATACCAGGAATCATTTTTAATATTGATGAAAATGAACCCATTTTTTTGACTTGTCTTAATTGTGCTAAATAATCGTCTAAGTCTAATTCATTTTTTCTCATCTTTTTTTCTAAAGCTTCTGCTTGTTCTAAATCAAAACTTTCTTCAGCTTTTTCAATTACTGATAAAATGTCTCCCATTCCTAATATTCTTTGTGCCATTCTGTCTGGGTGAAATACTTCTATATCACTTAATTTTTCTCCTGTTGCTGCAAATTTTATTGGTTTTCCTGTGACTTTTTTTACAGATAAAGCTGCACCACCACGAGTGTCTCCATCTAATTTTGTTAGTACAACACCATCAATTCCTACTTCTTCATTAAATGTTTTTGCTACATTTACTGCATCTTGACCTGTCATACTGTCTACTACTAATAATATTTCATGTGGTTTTACTGATTGTTTTACATTCTTTAATTCTTGCATTAATGCTTCATCTATTTGTAAACGTCCTGCTGTGTCTAAAATTATTACATCATTTAATTTTGATATTGCAACATTTATTGCTTGTTTTGCAATGTGTACTACATCTTTTGATTGTTCATTACTAAATACTGGTATGTTTAGCTGGGCTCCTACTACTTGTAATTGTTTTATAGCTGCCGGTCTATATATATCGCATGCTACTAATAATGTCTTTTTTCCTTGTTTTCTGAATAGATTTGCTAGCTTTCCTGCTGTTGTTGTTTTTCCTGAACCTTGAAGTCCAACAAGCATTATTATTGTTGGTGGATTTGGTGTAAATTGTACTTTACTTTCTGTTCCTCCTAATAATTCTACTAGTTCATCTTTTACAACTTTAACAACTTGTTGTCCTGGTGTTAATGATTTTAATACATCTTGACCCAATGCTTTTTCTTGAACAACAGCTATAAAGTCTTTAACTATTTTATAGTTTACGTCTGCTTCTAGCAATGCTAGTTTTACTTCTCTTAACATTTCTTTTAAGTCAGATTCAGTTATACGTGCTTTTCCTCTTATTTTTCTTGTTATTTCTTGTAATCTAGCAGATAATCCTTCAAAAGCCATAAAATTCACTCCCTTATACTAAACAATTTAATTCTTTTTTGATACTTTCTAAAATACTTGCTATTTTTTTATCAGATGAATCTTTTTGTATTTTTGTTAGTTCTGATAAAACTTTTTCGATTTTCTTTTCTTGATTAAACATCCTCTTCATAAATGATAGCTTTTCTTCGTACTCGAAAAGTTTTTTCTCTCCTTTCTTAATGTTATCTCTTACTGCTTGTCTTGTTATTTTATTATTTTCAGCAATTTCTGATAAAGACAAGTCATTATTGTAGTAGTCATTTAAGAATTCATATTGTTTTTTTGTTAATAGCTTACCATATAACTCACATAATATGCTTATTTCTACATTTTTCTCCATAAATACTACCTTCTTTTTTGTAATGCTAATATACTTTACACCATTTTTTCTAATTTGTCAAGTGTTTTTCTTAAAATATCTGCGTTTCTTTGTTTAAATGGTTGCTGATCAGACTAAATTTTGTAGAGTAGACTGAAATGTTGATATATAAATATTTTTTTGTTAAAGACCAATAGGTAGACCTAAAGTTTTTTTAACAAAAAATGTTTATATACCAACATTTAAATGACTTATTTTGTATTAGACTAAATTGTACTTATTCTACTTTATTTATCCTTTTTACATCAATTTTCATAAATATTGCAGATATAAAATCCAAAATTATAATGAATGAACCTATTGAATATAAAATTGTTTTAGAAATCCCAATAATTTTATTTTTTCTTAATTTAATTACACATCCTATTGAATATATACCATTAATAATTCTTACACTTATATTTATTATTGTAAGTATAACAACAATTGGAATTCCAAATATCCCCATTAAAAATCCAAAAACTTCTAACATAAAACTTATACAGAACCATGGTAATTGAAATAATTTTATAACTAAATTTACGCTTACCATATCTTTTTCAGTAAGTTCTTTCATTTTTAGAATTAGTAATAATACAATATATATTATTGTTATTGTAATATATGTAGATAAAGTAATATCTACTCTTAAATTCAAAATAGTTACTAAAAATAACATTGTTATTAATATATATGGATATATTATTATTGGAATAGCTTGCAAATATTTTTTCATATATTCTATCTCCTATTTAATTTTTATTAGTTTTAATTACTTTTTATATTATCAAGTATATCATATTTTTTTAATATTGGGAATTATAAATAAGATAATTCATTTTTTATTGTATAGAAAACAATATGAAACTTTAAGTTACACAGACTTAAAGTGAAAATAAATCTCTGAGATTTTATTTTCAAAAGAAAATCGGCTTTTATCTTGACTTTATCCGGATTTTTCCGTGTACAACAAGAAAAGTTACCTATAAAAATAAAAATGCACATGTGAGCCTTACTTATGTAGCTTTGATACTCCAAGCTTGACTTGTAGAAAATTCTAAATGTAAAATCTGGGCCTTACTTATGCAGCTTTGATACATTATATAAGATACAAAAATATCCCAGTTAGCTTTTGGCTAATTAGGATATTTTATAGTTTCATTGTTTTTTCATTTTCTTTTTTTTCTTCTTCTGTTTCTTCAGAAAAAAATACTTGTGATACTGTTTTTATGTCTAAGTTAAAGATTTCTGTTATTATTATTACTTCACTTACAAAAAATTCTTCTTCTCCTTCTAATTTCTTTTGTAATTCTTCTTCTGTTATTTCTAATTTTTTTGCTAGACCTTCTATAGAAATATTATATTTTTTTATTAATTTTTTTACTCTTCTTCCTACAATTTTTGGTTCCATATCATTACCTCGTTTCTTGTTTGGAAACATTTTACAATATCTTAAGTCCTTTGTCAATAGTTTTTAATACTCTTATAGCATATTTTTTATTTTTGCTATTACAGCTTAAATTATAGGTCAAATTTAACTTCACAAATTCCTAGAAAATGTTGATTTATAGGTATTTTAATAGTTTATGTATAGATATGATTTATATAATGAAATGAAATATGGAAATAGAATAAATTTTGTCCTAATAATGCTTTTAAACTAAAATAAGGTATTGGTTTGCTAAACTCCTTTATTTTGTTTGATTTTGAAATTGCATTATAAAAATGTATCTTTATCAACTATCTGTAAATATAAAATATATATTGTAAAATTACTAGCAAATAGGCAAAAAAATAACAGATAATTTTGAAGTGAATCCAAATAATTAAACTTTTTTGTCTAATAATTTGGTTTCACTTCATTTCTTATCTGCTATTTTTGGCTCCTTTGTGAGAGACTTTTTCGAAAAGTCTGTTGCAAAGAAGTTATGTATTTCCGTTTCAGATGTAGTTAATTCAATGGTTTACAAAAATTTCTATCTGTTTTGCTCCATGGATAAGTATCAAATCATCCATCTTTAGTATTTTTTAATTTATATTAAATAGTTCTGTTGGATCAACTTTAAATTGTAACATATTGGCAGTATCTCTCCCTGCATCTCCACCTTTCCTTTGCATTGTTACTCTTCCTAGTTTTAAGCTTCCTCTACCAGTAATTGATACTTCTCCTTCACTATAATGATTTATTGCTACATTTATTGGCTTTAAAGTCCATCTAAATTTGAACCACCTGAACTATCCATTTTTTATACTCCCCTCATCAATAATACTTTTAACTATATATTGTATCACATTAACCACAACACTATTTCCAAATTGCTTCTGAGCTTGATTAACAGAATCATCTATTTTATAATCTTCTGGGAATCCCATTAACCTTGCACATTCTCTTGGATGAAGTTTTCTAACCTCATTGTTTATATAATATAAACCTGTTTTTGCTCCAGTTCCTCCACCTTCTGCTGATAATG
>CALXSO010000013.1 GCA_944391155.1 uncultured Clostridia bacterium | reverse complement strand
TTTTTTTATTTTATTTTTTTTTATTTTTTTTGTTTTTATTTTACTTGTTTTTATTTTACTTGTTTTTATTTTACTTGTTTTTATTTTTAATTATCTTTAGTAATGTTGAATATTTGAAAAGTGATTTTATCTAAGAAATCCATTTATTATAGTTTCTTCCGCTTCTTTTTCGGTTAATCCTAAAGTCATTAATTTTGTTATTTGTTCACCTGCTATTTTTCCTATTGCTGCTTCATGTATTAAATTGGCATCTACATTGTATGCTGTTATTTCTGGTGTTGCTGTAACAACTGCTTCATCTTTTATAATTGCATCACATACACTGTGTGCAAAACATTTTGAATTACCATATATTTTTGAAATAAATTCCTGTTTGGATTTGTCTGCTGCTACTGATCTTGATGTGACATGTGTACTTGCGTTTTCTCCATTTAGTTGTACGTCAAATATTGTTTTTGCGGTTTGTATTCCGTTTGTCATTATTTTTTCTGTTACTACAAAATTAGCATTTTTATCTACTATTCCTTTTGTTTCTCTTATTGTAGAATCTACTCCTTTTATTTGACTACTATCCATTTCCATATTGCTACCTTCTTTTAAATATACTTCTGTAACTGGATTTAATACTTTGCTTCCATCACCTATACCTTCTCCATAATGTTTTTCTATATATTTTACTTTTGCACCTTCTTCTAAATAAAATCTATGTATTCCATCATGTTCTGAGTCTTTATGATGGTCATTGTGTATTCCACATCCTGCGATTATAATAACATTGGCATTTTTTCCTATGTGGAAATCATTATATACTAAATCTTTTAATCCACTTTCGGTTATTATTACTGGTATGTGTATTATTTCAAATTTTGTATTTTCTTTTACATATACATCTATTCCTGACACATCTGTTTTTGTTACTATATTTACATTTTCGGTTACTTTTCTTTCTATTCCTTCTCCATTTTTTCTTATGTTATATGCTCCTTTTCTTATACTATTATAATCTGTTATATTATTTAATAATTCTATATCTGTATTTTGAATTGATTTGCTTTCCATGTTTTTCTCCTTTCTTTTTTATATAGAATTTACTTTTTTATTTTACAACAAGTCTTTATTACATTGTTTTTTATAAAGTCTTCACTTGTTTCTATTTTTTCAATTTTTCCTTCTTTCATTAATACTACTTCATCTGCAATGCTTAATATTTTTTCCTGATGTGAAATTATTAATGTTGTTCCTTTTACAATTTCTCTCATATTAGAGAATATATCAATTAGGTTATTGAAACTCCATAGATCAATTCCTGCTTCTGGTTCGTCAAATATTGTTAATTTAGTTTGTCTCACTGCAACTGTTGCTATTTCAATTCTTTTAAGTTCTCCACCAGATAGTGAACTATTTACTTCTCTGTCTACATATTCTTTTGCACATAATCCAACTTTTGATAAAATTTCACAAGCTTCTTTTTTTGTTAAATCTTTTTTTGATGCAATTTTTAGTAAGTCATATACAGTTAAACCTTTAAATTTTACTGGTTGTTGAAATGCAAAACTTATTCCTAGATTTGCTCTTTCATCAATTCTTAAATTTGTTATATTTTTTTCTTGAAATAGTATTTCTCCAGAATCTGGTTTTTCTATTCCCATTATTATTTTGACTAATGTTGATTTTCCTGAACCGTTTGGACCTGTTATTGCAATGAATTTATTATTGTCTATTTCTAAATTTATGTTATCTAATATTTTTTTGTTGTCTCTTTCAAAACATATATTTTTTAATTTTAACATTTTTTTATTCCTCCTATTTCTTTTTGTCTTTGTTTAATCTGTTTTTTGCTGTTATTTTTATACAGTTTTTGCATTTTTCACTGTTTTCGTCATAGTCACATTCAAGATCCCCTAAATTTAGTACTTTATTAATAAATTTTTCTAGCTTCTTTTCTGTTTCTTGGGATATTGCATGTTTCATTGCTATTGCTTCTTTTTTTGCTTGCTCTTCATTTATATCTAATATTTTGGTTAAAAATATTTTTAAAATATCTTCTCTTTTTAGTATTTCTTTTGCTAGCATTTCTCCTTCTTTTGCTAAATTTATTTTTCCATATGATTCATAGTTTAATAATTGCATATCTTTTAAATTTTTCATTGCTCTGTTTACACTCGGTTTTGTGATTTTTAACTTTTTTGCAATGTCTGTAACTCTAATTTCTTTTTCTGTTTTTGATAGTATATATATTGTTTTTAAATATTCTTCTTGTGAATTTGTTAGATTCATGCTTACCTCCTTTTTGTTAGTTGACGCTAACATTTTAGCATCTTTTTTTTCTTTTGTCAATTCATACATCGATTAAATCTTTAATCTTTTCAAATTTATTATCTCCAATTCCACTCACTTCTTTGATATCTTCTATTTTAGAAAATTTTCCTCTTTCCTCTCTATATTCAATTATTTTTTGTGCTGTCACTTCTCCTATTCCTGGTAGAGTGTCTAATTCATCTTTGGATGCTGTATTTATATTTATTTTGCTTTTTGTCGTTTTGTTTTGAGTTGTTTCTTGTTTTGTTTCTGAATATTGCTTTGTCTGCTCTTCTGTTTTTTCATTTTGCTCTTCTCCTATTTTTGGTACATATATTTTACTTGCATCTTCTATTATATAAGCAAGATTTATTTGAGTTGTGTCTGCTTCTTCTGTTAATCCTCCTGCTTTGTTTATTGCATCAATTACTCTACATCCATTATCTAATTCATATACTCCTTCATTTTTAACTTGTCCTGATACATGTACTTTAATTTTTTCTTCTTGTTCTTCTTTTTCTTGATTTTCATTATCCTTATTATTATCTGCTATTTCATTTTCTTTTGTATTGTTTAATTCAATTAATTCATTAAAACTATTAGAATTTTTTTCTAGACTTTTTTTGTATACATTGTATATGGTAAAAACTATTAAAATAATAAAAATTACTATGATTTTTTGTTTTTTATTAATATTTTTCATATATTACCTCCTTTTTATTGAAAATTTTTTGTATTTATTGTATATTAATTCTTAGTATTAAAGAAAGGATTGTTTTATAAATGATTTTTAAAAAAACTTTTACGTTTTTTATTGTTTTGTTTATAATGTTTTTTTTATATATAAATATATCTTTTGCAGTTTCTGATTCGCCAGAGATATCTGCACAATCGGCGATTCTTATTGATTCTTCTTCTGGTGAAGTCTTTTATGATAAAAATTCAAATCAAGTAATGTTTCCTGCAAGCACTACTAAAATTATGACTGCTATTTTGACTTTGGAAAACGGAAATTTAAATGATATTGTTACCGTTCCTTATGCTGCAATTTCTAATATTCCTGCTGGATATTCTATTGCTGCTTTACAGTCTGATGAGCAACTTACAGTTAATCAATTGTTACAGATGATGATGGTTTATTCTGCTAATGATTCTGCTAATGTTTTGGCTTTTTATAATTCTGGTTCTATTGAAAATTTTGCTAATTTAATGAATCAAAAAGCTGCTGAATTAGGCATGTCAAATACTCATTTTACTAATCCTAGTGGTATGCAAGATGAAAATCATTATACTACCGCATCTGATTTAGCAATTTTGATGAAATATTCTATGAAGAATAATACTTTTAAGCATTTGGCTGGATTAAAATCATGTTCAATTCCTGCTACTAATAAATACCAAGCAAGAACTTTTTATACTACTAATAATTTATTGGTAGATAGTGATACTAATATTTCTAATAATAGTTATTATGAATATGCTATTGCTGGAAAGACTGGTTTTACTTCAGAGGCTGGAAATTGTTTGGTGTCTGTTGCTAATAAAGATGATTTAGAACTTATTTGTGTTGTTCTTGCTGCTGGTATTAATGCTGATGGTAGTAGTTCAAAATTCTCTGATTCTAAAAAATTGTTTGAATTTGGATATGCAAATTATGGAATAAAAACTTTTATTGAACAAGGTTATACCGCTTCTACAATTTCTATTGCAAATGCTACTCCAGAAACTAAAGATTTAGATTTAGTTGTTTCTTCTAGTATTTCTGCTTTAATGGAAACTGATAAAATGGATGATGATATTAAACCTGATATAAGACTTAATAGTAATTTGTTTGCACCTATTTCTCAGGGTCAAGTTGTTGGTAAAATTGTTTATACTGTAGATGGTGTGGAATATTCTTCTGATTTAATTGCCTCACATAATGTTGTTCCTTCTGATTCTTCTATGATGGTTTGTAGTTTATTTTTGCTTGTTTTGGTTTTACTTATTTTATTTAAATTGCTTTTTCCTAATAAGAAGAAAACTGTTGTTGAAGAAAAAAAAGAATAGGTTATAAATCCCCTATTCTTTTTTATTTTATTCAAAATCTTTTCCAATAATTATTTGTACATCTACTTTGCTAGTTGAAGATTTATTTGTTGATATATTTCCTACTCCTAATGTTTCTTTGATGTTTGTTAGTTCTTCTGTTTCTAAGTCTTTTCTGTTTGTTATAATTGTTTTTGATATAGTTGATGTTGTTCCTGTTTTTGTTACATCATATCCTTTTCTTTTTAGTACATCTACTGCTTTTTGTAGTTTTGAACTTTCTCCGCTTCCATTTATTACTTCTATTTTTATAGTTGATTCACTACTTGTAGAACTTGTAGAATTTATTGTGTTTGAAGAAGTGCTGTTTGTAGTGTTTGTTTCATTTGCAGAATCTCCTTCTGTTTCTTCTTCTGGATAGAATAATTTTTTTATTAATGCTTCTGTTTCTTCTTCATCAACTACATATATACTAACATTGTTTGTTTCTGATAAGTCTGGTGTTGTTCCTGGTAATACTTCTGTTTGTAAATTTGCTGTTGAGAATTCTACTGCATATGGTAAATAGTCTTTTACTGCATTAAAGTCTACATTTGTTGTTAAGTTTCTACTTGCTATGTCTAATATTTGTCCTAATTTTGTTATATTTCCAGCTGTTACTGTTTGGTCTATTACTGCTGTTATGAATTCTCTTTGATTTCTCATTCTTCCAATGTCATTGTCTCCATATTCTATTGGAAATGTTGTTCCATCATTGTTTTTTCTGAATCTTAATAATTGCTCTGCCTTCTCACCGTCTACTTCTTGAACTCCTTTGCTAATATGAATATGTAAGTCTTGAGTTGGGTCGTCATAGTTCATGTCAGTTGGTACATTATATTCAATTGGTCCTATTGCATCTACTAGTTCTATTAGGGCTTCTGTTCTTACTATCATATAATATTTAATATCTAGACCTGTTAATTCATTTACGGCATCTAGTGTTTCTTGAGGGTCTTTTGTCAAATTATATATAGCATTTATTTTTTGTGATGCTGTTGCCCTTTTTGGATTTTTTCCTGTAAAAGAGTCTCTTGGTATTGATAATAATACTGCTCTTTGTGTATTTGGGTTATATGATGCAACCATTATTGTGTCTGTTAAATCCACTCCTGCTTGGTCTGTGCTTACTCCCATTATTAAAACTTGAAACTCTCCTAAATTTTTTCTTGTATTTTCATCATGTCCTGCTGCTGTTGCTAGCATTCCACTTAAACTAATTTCTCCTTCTATTTTTATACTATTATATATAAAATATATTGCTATTGCTATTATTATTGCTAATATTACTAGTAAAACTTTTTTCCATGTTTTCATCTTTTTTCTTTTTTTATTGTTTTTTGTTTTACTTGTTTTTCTTATATTTTTATTCTCTTCTGTTTCTCTTTTTGTTCTACTCAAAATAATCCACTCCTAAAAAATTCTGTGCTATTAGTATATCAAATATGTAATTAAAAGGCAACAATATCAGACAATTTTTT
>CALXSO010000012.1 GCA_944391155.1 uncultured Clostridia bacterium | reverse complement strand
TTGGATGTGTAGGTTTTATTAAATCCATAAAAAGGTTTGATACAAGTTTTGAAGTTAAGCTTTCTACATATACAGTTCCATATATACTAGGCGAAATAAAAAGATTTATTAGAGATGATGGACCAATAAAAGTAAGTAGAAGTATTAAAGAACTCTATGTGAAGATAAAAGAATTACAAAGACAATATTTGTTAAATAAAGGGACAGAAATATCAATAGAAGAAATTGCAAGATTATTAAAAGTTTCAAAAGAAGATGTAACAATAGCTTTAGAATCAAGTATGCCAATAGAGTCAATAGAAGGAAACAAAAACAAAGATAATGGGGATAAAAATATTAGTTTAATTGAAAGAATATCTACGGGAAAAGATGAGGAAGAATTAATTACAAATAAAATAGTAGTTAAAGAGTTAATTGAAAGTTTAGATAAAAAGGATAAAGAAATAATACTTTTGAGATTTTATAAAGAAAAAACTCAATCTCAAGTCGCAAGTATTCTTGGAATTAGTCAAGTTCAGGTTTCTAGAATAGAAAAACGTGTTTTGCAAAAATTAAGATATAAATTAATTGGAAAAGTAATTTAAAGATATAGAAAATTAGTTAAAAATAAAAATTTGCAAAATAACAAATTTTTATTACAATAGTTAAAATAAGCATTTTTTATTGTATATGGAAAAATTGACTTTTATGCCATATTGAATAGTAACAAATATTATATATTAATTGGAAAGAGAATAGATTAATGAAAAAAGTTTTTATATATTTTATTTGGTTTGTTTTTATATGTTTTATTCTTCCGATAGTATTTACTAAAAAAGATAAAGAAGTTTCTGCTATTGATGAGAACAATGTAAATAAAGAAGTGGGGCAGGAAGAAAATAATGAAGAGCCATATAACTATAAGCAATATGGAACAATTAAGCTTTTGCATTTGAAAACAGGAATAGTTGAGGATGTAGCAATTGATACCTATTTGTGCAATGTTGTTTCAGCAGAGATGCCAGCAGACTTTGATATAGAGGCTCTGAAGGCCCAGGCAATTGTTGCTAGGACATATACGATTTATAAAATAAGAAATAAAAAACATGAAAATGCTGATATATGCGATTCTTCAAATTGTTGTCAAGCATGGATTAGTAAAGAGGATAGATTAGCAAGATGGGATGAAAGCCTAAGAGAGAGTAATTGGAATAAAATTGAAGAAGCAGTAAATGATGCTAAAGGAAAAATAATTACATATCAAAATGAACCAATTAATGCTTTTTTTCATTCTAACAGTGGTGGAAAAACAGAAGTACCTGTAAATGTTTGGGGAGGAAGTGGATATCCATACCTTCAAACAGTTGAGACTTCAGGAGAAGATTCATATACTCAATATGCTTCAGAAGTTATTTTAACTGAGCAGGAATTATTAGATAAACTCAAAACAAAATATAGTGATATTGCAATAGATTTTTCAAATTTGCAAGACATAAAAATATTGGAATATACAGATAGCAATAGAGTAAAAACAGTGAAATTTGGAAATCATAATATATCAGGGGTAGAGGCAAGAACTCTTTTAGGTTTAAAATCTGCTAATTTTTCAATTACACAGGAAAATGGAAAAATAAAATTTTCTGTAAAAGGTTATGGGCATGGTGTAGGAATGAGTCAAACAGGAGCTGATAGTATGGCAAAACAAGGGAATAGTGCAGAGCAAATAATCCATCACTTCTATACAGATGTAGAAATTAAAGAAGTAAATGATATTGTATAAAAAAATAAAGAAAAAGTGAAATAAATTAAAAATATAAAAATATACAAATATACAAATAAAGAATAATAAAAAAATAAAATTTAAGAAGATATAAAAATAGATATCTTCTTTTTTTGGTAAAAATAAGTATATTTTTCAAAAATAGGGAAATAATTTTAATAACAAAAAAAGATGGAGGAGGATTTTATGAGAAGAAATAAAGGATTTTTGGATGATGATATGAATATGAAAATTATTAAATATGCAAGTATTGGTGTTGGGATATTAGCAATTATAGTATTAGGACTTTTAATATATAGTAAAAGTTTAAATGACAAAGTGAAAGAAGAGTCTTTAAGTAGTGAGCAATTTGCTGATTTAATGCAAAATAGTAATAATAATTCAAACAATACAACAAGTGTTTCTACAGAAATGGGAAAGACCGTAAATGAAGCAAGTAATGAACTAAATAGTACAAGTAACAGTAATTCTACTAATGTGACAGAGAATATGACAAGTAATGCAACAAAAAATACAGCAATAAGTACAAATACAAGTTCAAATTCTACTTCTAATGTAAGTAATACAAATTTAAATACACAGAATTCAAACAATTCAAGTAATTCAAATAATAATACAAGTTCTGATTCAAATGCTGTTAAATCTGAAACTAAACAAGCGGATATAAGCTTTTCAAAGCCAGTAGAAGGAGAGATTGTAAAGGAATTTGCACAAGATAATTTAATATATTCAAATACATTAGAAGAATGGACGACACATACAGGAATAGACATAAAAGCAGATAAAACGACAGTAGTAAAAGCTGCAGAAGCCGGAATGGTAAAAAGTATAAAAAATGACCCAAGATATGGTTTAACAATAGTAATAGAACACCAAAATGGTTTTCAAACAGTATATTCTAACTTATTAACATCAGAATTTGTAGTAGAAGGAGAAAATGTAGAAAAAGGTCAATCATTAGGTACAGTAGGAAATACAGCAGCATTTGAAATAGCTGATGAACCACACTTACATTTTGAAATATTAAAAGACTCTGTAGCAGTTGACCCAGCTATTTATTTGAAATAGGGATTGAGGGACGGACCTCAAAATCCCTATTTTGGGATTGAAGTATAATGAGTTAAATTTCAAGAACCAAAAATAATTTACATAAATTGACTTTTGGATAGAAACTTGCTATACTATAGAAGAAAGCAATGTAACTAGTTTAAAATTTGTAAATTATTGAATTCAATAAGGAGGATTAAGATGTGCAATTGTGAAGAAACAGGTAAAAAAAGTTACACAGAAAGAAGAGAAAGGGAAGGTCAAATGAATAATTTAAAACCTTGTGTTTCAAGCTTCAAAATTGTACCCAAAACACCATTATATATGAAAAATTTTCATATATAATGGTGTTTTTCATATATTAAATTTTTGAGATATGTTATATAGAATTAGATTTCAAAAAACATATAATAATAAAAAATAAATCAAAAATATGTTTGACATTTTTTTGTTTGTATGATAAGATATGAAAAAATGAGAAATGGAGTGGTACTAATGCCAAAAAAGAAAATGGAATTAAATAAAAGAGAAAAATCAATACTAAAATTCATCGAAAAACAAATTATGACAGATGGATATCCACCATCAGTAAGAGAAATAGGAAAAGCAGTAGGATTAAGTTCAACAGCAACTGTACATGGGTATCTAGCAAAATTAGAAGAAAAAGGATATATCAAAAAGAAAGATAAAAAAGGAAGAACATTAAGGCTACTAAAAGGAGCTTCAGGAGAAGTAAAAGATACTTCAAGCAAAGATTTCTACACTCAAAAGGAATTAGTAGAAGTACCGGTAGTAGGAAAAATTACAGCAGGTGCTCCAATTTTAGCAGTAGAAAATATCACAGATACATTTCCTATACCAATCGACTTTGTTGGAAACTCAGATTGTTTTATGCTTACAGTTAGAGGAGAAAGTATGATTGAAGCAGGAATTTTAGATGGTGATTACATATTAGTAAAAAAACAAAGTTCAGCAAATAATGGAGAAATCGTAGTAGCTTTAATTGAAGACGAAGCAACAGTAAAAACATTTTATAAAGAGAAAGACCATATACGTTTACAACCAGAAAATAGCACAATGGATCCAATAATAGTACCAAACTGTGAAATTTTAGGAAAAGTAGCAGGAGTATTTAGAAAAATGTGATAAATATAGTTGACATTTAAGAGAAATATGTTAATATATATAATATGAACCTATTAAATAAGTTTTACCATATATGGTAGAAAGGGAAAATATGATTACTTTTTATGTGAAATGTGTTTTTATTTCTTCAAAACACGCAATATTTGAGGTTGAGTTCTATGATAAGAAAAAACCGTTTGAAATTATTGCTAAAGCTAACATTGTGGTGGATGACTCACTTTATTATGATTGTCATCTAAATACAATAAATGAATATGATAATGAAGTTGATAATAAGATCAAAGAAGTAGGAGAAATATGCGTAGAAAGAGCAGAATTCATTTTTCAAAAAAATAATATTATTTTGAAATAAAGATTAGACCTTCGGGTCTTTTCTTTATTGTAAAAGAAAAATCGACTTTTATCTTTACTCTATATGGATTTTCCGTATACAACAAGAAAGGTTACCTATAAAAAGACCCGCATTAGCTTTGCCTATGTAGTTTCGTTATATTTCTTATTATATTATATAAAAAATTTTTAAACTAACATGATATAATTCACAAAAAATTTACAAAAGAAACATTGACAAAGTGACACTATGTCATATATACTAATATAG
>CALXSO010000011.1 GCA_944391155.1 uncultured Clostridia bacterium | reverse complement strand
CCTATACCTGCAAATAAATCTATTGTCTTCAAACTCATATTTATACCTCTTTTTTTATTCACATTATCAAATGTATTCTATCATATAATTCGATTTATTTCTACTCATATCCAATTATTTATTATTTTATAGTTGCACAAAACTTTTTTTCTTTTTTATGAAATTTTTTCTTTTGATTTATTAGCAATTCTAAAACTTCAATCCTCCAAACAGTTTAGAAATCAGTCAAAGCTTAGCTCAAGCAAGTAGATATTTCACAATTTGATGAAATCTATAATGATATTATTAGTATTTTAATATTAAGCACTGTTTTAGAACAATAGCGGGCTTTCTTAAACATTTTTTATGTTCATAACATTTCAAAGACCTCGTTATTGTTCGGCGCCAAATTTTCCGTTAATAAAATTTGTGTGCAATCATTAGAGCAAAGCGACATTCTTGTATAGGAAAAGGTGATTTTTCCTATACAAAAAAAATACTAAGCATATTCTTTTATACTTAGTATGTCTTTTTCTATCTTATTTTTTAATGTCTGTCTATATTTCTATATCTAAAGAATTTGTAAGCTGATACCAATACAATTCCAATTGCCCCAATACCTATACCAATAGCTAAATGATGATTTCCTGCAGCTGGTAGTTTTGTTTGAGCTAATGATGAATATTGTTGATTTCCACTAGTAGATGTTTGGCTATTATTTAAACTTAAATTATCATTTATATTTTGTAAGCCATCTGTTAATTTATCTGGATCATCTAATTGATCTTTCCATTCATCTTGTATTTGATCATCATTTGGATCATCTGTTCCTGGATTTTCTGGATCTGGATTTTCTGGATCTGGATTTTCTGGATTTGGATTCTCTTCTGTGCCATCTGTTATTTTCCATAATTGTGTTCCATAAAATGGGTTAGCTGTTCCTACATATAATCCGTAATCTGTTGCCATGATTGATCTTCCACCATAATTATACTTATCATTAAATCCACTATCTGTTACAATTTCAAAATTTTCTCCGTCAGCTGTTTTTAGAAGATCAAATCCCCATGTATCGTTATCAATTGTTTTTGCAATGTAAGCATACATTTTTAGTCCTTCCCAATCAACTTTATTATATAGTTCCTGAAATTCTGTTCCTGCCATTTCTAATAAATCACTGTTTTCTTCTCCAAAATTAATAATTTGATTAATTAGATCCTCATATTTAATAACAAACTCATAAAAAAGCTTACTATCATCCGCTACTGTTATATATTCTTCCATCATATCTTGAATTGCATAAAGCATTTCTTTTATTTCTTCACTGCCTTCTATGAATCCACCCATTCTGTCAAGCATTGCTACTAAATCATCTATTTTGGTACTTAAATCTGCAATTTCTTGTTCTGTTAAATCTGTAAAATATGTTCCTTTAAGATTAGTTATGTAATTATAAATTACTGCTGAATCCATTGTTGTAATATATAATTCATCATGATATGTTTCTGCTCTCCATAAATATTCTATACAGTTATTTTCCATATATTGTGAAAATCCTTCAACTTCATTAAATTTCCCTGTTTCATCATCATAGCACCATAATTTCTGTGGATGTTGTAATGTTGTATACATAGTTTTTAGATATTCACTTGGTTTTACATCTTGTTTAGCAAGTTCTGAAACTAATCCTGCAAGTGCTGTAACTTCTGCCATAATTGTATTATCAAAATCAATTAAATATAATTTACCATTATAATCAAAAGGTGTTCCTGATGTTGAAATTAATCCAACTTCATCTCCTGTGTATCCATCTACATTATCTGCTAATCCAACATTATTTATTCCATTATTTTTTCCAATTACTTCTGTCCAATACCATCCATATTCATTTGCTGGTTCATCTCCTTCAGCTGGATGACCTTTAAACATGATAACTCCCGCAGTGTTAGGAATTGTTGCGTATACATAACCATCATGTGTACACATATCCCAAATTGGACTTGCTACACTATTAAATACTGCTGTATTTGTTGCATAATCTTTAAAATCCTTGTAATCTGCTATTCTATCCCATTTTGTATCATCGTTTGAATCTTTTTTAAGAATAGCTAATTTTTGACAGTCTTCGTCACCTTCTGCAAGTTCAATTCTTGCATCAACTCCTCCAAATAATAATGAGTTATCATATACACAAGATGCTCTTAAACTTGTTCCATTTGAAGAAGTAAAAGCAATTGACATATTATCATCTTCATCAATTTTATAAATGTAGTTATCTGCTCCTTCTGTAGATGAATATGAAGCAAAATAAAGATTTCCTTCAAATTCAGTAGCCATTCTAAAAGCTACATTCGCTTCAGCTGTATATATTTTTTCTATCTCTCCTGTCAACATATTGCATTTGAAAATTTCTCCTCCATCTTGTGTGGTAGGTCTTGGAATTTCATTATTTGTCATAGAATCTATTAATCCCCATGCAACATCTTCTGTTATCCCTGCTGAAACCATTGCATTAATAAAAGCATTAGCAACATTTCCTATAACATTTCTATTTGTTCCTATATATAGATATTGTCCTCTTGCTGCCATTGCCCAAGAATAACTCGTTTCACGATCCCCGCCATTAATTAAACCATCTGCTTGTCCTTCTCCTGAATCTGGATTTGAAACTTTTTCAATTGTTAGTTCATTTGTGCTTGTACTTACAGTAAATACACCACTTACAAATGAATTTAAGTTAAGTGTTAACATTGTCAAAATAACAACAATTGACAAAATTACTTTTAATCTTTGTCGTCTTTTAAAACTTTTTCTCATTTTCTATTTCTCCTTTGCTTATTTTTTCTCATATTAATAATAATATTTTCTTTAAAAATCGTCAATATATTTTTCATAATTGTTATAAATATTTAATTTTATTGTAATATTTTTGTATATTTTAGATATATCCTTTTATAATATCATATACTTTATGTATTGGTAGCCCTACAGCCGTTGCATAATTTCCTTCTATTTTTTCTATAAATACTGCAAATTCATCTTGTATTCCATAGGCTCCAGCTCTATCTAAAGCCTTTCCTGTTTTTATCCAATTATTTATTTCATCATCAGATATATTTTTGAAAAATATTTTGACTTTATCATATGTTTTAAATTCCTTATATTTTCCATCTTTATCTATTATTATACTTATCCCTGTTATTATATAATGTGTTTTATCACCATGTAATAATTCTTTTATATATTCTTTTGCTTGAATTTCATTTTTAGGTTTTCCATATATTTTATTTTCTTTTAGTACCATTGTATCAGCACCTATTATTATTCTGTTTCCGCTTTGTTTTTTTATATACTTCTTTTACTTTTTTATATGCTATTTCTGTAACTCTTTCTTCAGGTGTTAAGTTTTCTTTTATAATCTCATCTGTATTACTTATTATAATTTCGAAATTTGGAACTACAAGTTTTAATAATTCTTTTCTCCTAGGTGATTGAGATGCTAGTATTATTTTCATATTTATTTCACTTCTTTCTAATTTTACATTTATTTATTAATTGAAAGTTCGATTTATATATTCTCTACTAATCTGTCTCTGTTTATTATATTATGTATTTTCTTTTACTATAGATATATTTGTAATATTCTATATTTTTTATTTTGTTTTATTATTACTTTTATATCATATAATCTTAAATTTTGATAGTAATTTTATTTTTTTTCATAATTTTTTATATTTGTTATCAGTTTTTAGATTAAATTTTGTATAGTAAACGGAAATGTTGATATATAAATTTTTTGTAAAAACGATTTGGCTCTACCTATTGGTCTTTAGCAAAAAATATTTATATATCAACATTTCGCTCATTTTACCTTTATGCTACATTGAATTGTAACTATTTGTTATAGTTCAAAATTAATTTTCTTATAAATAAAAAAAGAAAGATTTCTATTTTTTCTCTATTCTTTTTGATTTTCTCTATAAAATTAATTTTGAAAGTAATGCTATTTTATTAACGTAATAAATTAATTTATTTAATTTTATTCTATTTTTTTTATATCTATTCTAGCTCTAGTATAAAAAATATCTTCAATGGAAAGTCCTCCTAATTTTATGATATCTCCCTCTTCAATTCTCAAAAAAATTGTACTTGTTAGTGTCATTCTATTTGTAACATTGTCTCTTAATATTGGACTTTCATTCAAAGTATCTTCTAATAGAACCTCATTATTAATTAAAATCACAGCATTAAAATTAAAAGTTCCTATTGTTTCTCTTTCTCCATTTAATTGATAGGATATTTGATAAATTCCATCTTCATTTATTCTAATTTCGTCACTTCCTTCTTCATGAGAAATAGCTGTTCCTTCTATAATCCTATTTTCGCTAAATTTTATTGTTGCATTTCCTATTTCTGTATTATCTCCATTTTTTGCGATTGCTGTTAATATATTCTTATTTTGTTGACAATTATTTACTACAAATACAATTGCAATTATTGAAAAAATTAAAACTATTAATAAAGTAATAGTTAATATTTTATAAATATTATTAGTTTCACAGCACATAATATATTCCCCTTTATATATTATGTGTTTTTGTAATTTAAGTTACTAAAATTTCACCTGTCGTAATTTTTACTTATTATCTTACCATCTTTTATGGTTTCTAAAATTTTTATTTCTTTTATTTCTTCTTTTTTTATTTTTAATGGGTTTTTGTCTATTATTATTAAATCTGCTCTTTTTCCTTCTTTTATGCTACCTTTTTTACTTTCTTCAAAACATTGATAAGCTGCATTTATCGTTACCGCTTTTATCGCTTCTAGTACTGATATTTCTTCTTCTTTTCCTAATATTATTCCTTTTTTGGTTTTTCTATTTACTGCACACCATATTGTTTCAAACATATTTGGCTCTATAACTGGAGCATCTTGATGAAATGTGAATAAAATATTTTTTTCTAAACAACTCTTTGCTGGACTTATTTTGCTAGCTCGTTCAATTCCAATGTTTTTTATATGTGTATCTCCCCAATAATATACATGTGCTATGAAGAACGATGGTATTATGTTACATCTTTTTAAATCTTCTAACTGATCTATTCCTAATAATTGAGCATGTATCATAACTGGTCTGGTTTTACTTATATTTTTTTGTTTTTTTATGTATCTAATATATTGACTTGATGATATATCACCATTACAATGAGCTAGAATTTGCATATCCTCTTCTCTTGATATTCTTATTGCTTCAATTACTTCTTTTTCTTTCATTGTACTAATCCCGTAATTTTCTTTATTTTCTTTTACTTCAGTTTTCTTATCATTTTCATAAGCTTTCCTAACCCATGCTGTTTTTAGTTGTGGTGAACCATCTAAAAAAATTTTATAGCCTTGTATTTTTATATTGTTGTAATATTTTTTTATATTTTTTACAAATTCTTTTTTTATTATTTCTTTTGATTTCATATCTATATATGCTACAAGATTTATATTTAAAATTTTATCATTTAATATTTTCTTATATATTGG
>CALXSO010000010.1 GCA_944391155.1 uncultured Clostridia bacterium | reverse complement strand
TTGCCTTCGCTAACTTTTCTTCATCATTTTAAAAATATTTTTCAAGGGCGATTATCGGATTTTTACCAATATTTAGTTTTCAATGTTCTTTTTCATTATTTTTCATGTAACTTTTTACAATATCTTTGTTTATTTATTTAATTATATGCGATACTTTTTATTTATATTACTTAGTTTTGTGACACGTTTCTTTTGTTTTCGACATTCGTTTTATGGTATAATTAATATAATTTTATATCTTTCTTGCATTTTAAATAATAGTAGCAACTTTTTAAGTTTTTTTCTTGCTACTATTATTTGCCTTTACTTTTCTTTTGTTACTTTTTATGTTTTTATAAATGCTTTATAAATATGATTTAATTTATATGTTTTTTTGCTTATATTTATATTGATTTCTATGATGTCGAATCTTATTAACATTTTATCTAGTTTGTTTTTGTATGTATAATATTCTGCTGTTCTATAGATGTGCTTTTGTTTATTTTCGTTTACTGATTCTGAAGGATTTCCATATTTGTTGTTTGTTCTTGTCTTTACTTCTATGAAAACTAATTCTTTTTTTGTCTTATCTAATGCTATAATATCTATTTCTCCTTGTCTGCATATAAAGTTTCTTTGTATTATTTCATAATTTTTTTCTTTTAAATATTTTGTTGCTAGTTCTTCTCCTAAATATCCTATTTCTTTTTTTATGTACATTTGTAACCTCCAGCTGTTTTTCTTATATATCCTTCTATTTCTAATATTAATAGTATTTCATTTATTTTTCCTATGTCTTTTGATGTTTTCTTATATATTTCGTCTATATTACTTTCTTTTTCTAAAATTATTTTATATATTTCTTTTTGTTCTTTATTTTTTATTGATTTTATCGTTAAATTTTCTTTCTTGTATCTCTTGTTTTGCTTTGATTTTAATAGTTTAATTTTTTTATGTTTTTTCTTTATTTCTTTGATTTCTGTTTGGCTTTCTGTTATTTTGTTTATTTTACTTGTGCTAGTATTATTTTTTCGTATTTTGTTAGTAGAATTTTTTTGTATAATTTTTTCTTTTATTTTTATTTCTCTATATTCTTTTATTTTTTCTAAATCATTTATTATATCTACTGTATTTGTTACTAATTTTGCTACTCCTTCTTTTATTAGTCTGTTAGTTCCAATTCCACTTCTATTTTCTATTTCATGTGGTATGGCGAATATCTTTTTATTCTGTTTCATTGCTATCCTAGCTGTTACACTTGTTCCGCTTCTGTATTTTGCTTCAATTATTAGTATTCCTAATGCTATTCCGCTTACAATTCTATTTCTTTCTATGAATTTATTTGAACTTGCTTCTACGTTTGGTGGATATTCAGATATTATTAGTCCTCCTTTTTCTATTATTTTTTTGTATAATTCTTTGTTCTCTTTTGGGTATATTTTGTTTAATCCATTTCCTAGTACTGCTATTGTTTTTCCTTCATATTTCAGTGTTGCACTATGTGCTGCTGTGTCTATTCCGCTTTGCTAGTCCACTTGCTATTGTTATATTTTTTTCTACTAATTTTTTTACAAATTTTTCTGTTCTTTCTATTCCCTCAGTTGTACAGATTCTTGATCCTATTATTGATAATGTGTTTGTTTGTAGTAGCTGTTTGTTTCCTTCTATATATAGTTGCTTTGGCGGGTTTTCTATTTCTTTTAGTCTTTCTGGATAATCTGCGTCTTCTATTTTTATTTTTTCTATTTTAGTTCCTCCTATTTTTTTATTTTTATATGTAGTGATATTTTTGTTTTTTGTATTATTTTTGCTTTTATATTTCTTTGTTTTTTTGGCTTTGATTTTTGTTTTTTATTTTTTGACTTTTTATTTTTTTCTTTTGCTTTTTTTACTTTTGCTTTTTTGCTTTTGCTTTTTCTACTTTTGCTTTTTTGGCTTTTGCTTTTTTTACTTTTGCTCTTTTTACTTTTGCTTTTTTTACTTTTGTTCTTTTGGCTTTTGCTTTTTTGCTTTTTCATTTTTTACTTTTGCTCTTTTTACTTTTGCTCTTTTGGTTTTTGCTTTTTTGCTTTTGCATTTTTTACTTTTGCTCTTTTGGCTTTTGCTTTTTTGCTTTTGCATTTTTATTGTTTTTTAAAATTTTGTATTTAATATTTTTATTTCTTTGAAAAAAAATAATTAGCTTTTCTTTTTTACTTTTTTCCAGACTAAATAATTTCATGGTTTTTTCTAACATAATCCCAATATTTCCTATCTAAGCTTCTATATTGTATTGCTTCTGCTAGATGTTTTTGCTGTATATCTTTTGATTCGTCTAGGTCAGCTATTGTTCGTGCTACTTTTAGTATTCTACTATATGCTCTTGCACTTAGTCCTAGTCTTTCAAATGATATTTCTAATATTTTTTTACATTCTGCATTTAGTTTGCAGAATTTTTCGATTAGTTGTGGTGTTAGTTCTGAATTTGAATATATATTGTATTTTTTGTATCTTATTATTTGAATTTTTCTTGCTTTGTTTACTCTTTTTCTAATTGTTTCTGAGTTTTCTTCTTTTTTTGTGCTTTGTAGTTTTTTATATTTTACACCGTTTACTTCTATATGTAAGTCTATTCTATCTAGTAATGGTCCGCTTATTTTATTTCTATATTTTTTTATTTGATCAGGCTTACAGCAACATTCTTTGTCTTTTGAGCCATAATATCCACAAGGGCATGGATTCATACTTGCTACTAACATGAAATTACATGGGTATGTTATACTTGCATTTAATCTACTTATTGTTACTTTTCTGTCTTCTAGTGGTCCTCTTAATACTTCTAATGTGTTTTTGTTAAATTCTGGTAATTCATCTAAAAATAATACACCATAATGTGCGAAACTCATTTCTCCTGGTTTTGGATTTTTTCCTCCTCCTACTAATGATACTGATGTTATTGTGTGATGTGGACTTCTGAATGGTCTTTTTAGGATTAGTGGATTTTCTTTTGATGTTAATCCTACTATACTGTATATTTTTGTGATTTCAAGTGCTTCATTAAAACTTAGTTCTGGTAATATACTTGGTAATCTTCTTGCTA
>CALXSO010000009.1 GCA_944391155.1 uncultured Clostridia bacterium | reverse complement strand
GATTATCAACTATAAAAAATGCAGATTTAATATTGGTAATGAATCATGGTGACATTGTAGAACAAGGAACTCATGAGGAATTGCTTGCAAAAAATGGATTTTATGCTGATTTGTATAATAGTCAATTTGAAGAAGTAGAAGAACGGTTAGTTATATTTTTTTAAATCAATATATACTTTGTTAATATTTTAAATGAGAAAAACTAACTTTAATATATATTTAAATAATTTAATGTTACTAGTCATACTTTATTTTGTAGAGTAGTTTGAAAGGTTGATTTATGTATTTTTTGTCAATGACCGATAGGTAGACTAAAGCTTGCTTTTGACAAAAAAATACTTATATATCAACCTTTTAGATGAATTACTTTTATGCCATATTGAATAGTAACAATTTAATATATATTGAAGTTAGTTTTTTTATTAGAATAATTGACAAAAACTCAAATTAAATATAGAATGTATGATGAAAAAAACGCCAAAAAATAGGAGTTGAAAAGTTAATGGAATTTATTAAAACAGTATGGAAAAATAGAAAACTAGTATGGGGGTTAGGAAGAAATGACTTCAAGAATAGATTTGCAAGTACAAGCCTAGGAAGTATATGGGGATTTTTACAGCCATTTATATTTATGATAACATATGTAATAGTATTTCAATTTATACTAAAAACGCCAGCACCGGGAGATTATCCATACACAGTGTGGTTTTTACCAGGAATGGCAATGTGGTTATGTTTAAATGACAGTATAATGAATGCAAGTGGTTCAATAAGAGCATATAGTTATCTAGTAAAAAAAGTTGTATTTCCGGTAGATACAATACCAATAATATCAATAATATCAAGCAGTTTTGTATCAATCTTTTTATTTATAATAGCAGTAGTTGTCAGTGCAATATATGGATTTTTACCAAATATATTAATGCTTATATATATTTTATTTTCAGCAATGTGTTTTATAGTAGCTTTTACAAGATTCACATCTGCTGTAACAACATTAGTACCAGATTTCTCTAACTTATTAGGAATTTTAATGCAACTATTTTTCTGGTTTACACCAATAATATGGAATTTAGGAATGCTAAGTAGCCACCAGACAATTTTAACAATTATTCAATGTATACCTTTTACATATTTGGTAACAGGAATGAGAGATGTGTTCTTAGGTGGAGATATGATAACTCAGAATTTTGGACTATATACAATTGCTTTTTGGGTAATAACTATATTAATATTTTTATGGGGAAATTATATATTCAAAAAGAATAAAAAGGATTTTGCAGATGTTTTATAAAAATTTATAATATAGCAAATATTAATATAGTCATAGTGAAGTTAAAAAAGAAAATGTAATCTTAGCAGAAATCATAAAAATAATTAAGGATGAAATTTTATTGATTTAAACGAAGCAATATTAACTGGATAGAAACAGGAAAGGAAATAAGATGAGTAATCAAAAAGAAGAACAAATTGATATTTTACTTGCAACATATAATGGAGAAAAATATTTAAAAGAATTAATAGATAGTATCTTAAGTCAGACATATAAAAATATAAGATTGATAATATCTGATGATTGTTCACAAGATGGTACAACAAAAATATTAGAAGAATATGCAAGAAAAGATAATAGAGTGGTTACATATTGTCAAACCCAAAATTTAGGATATATAAAAAATTTTGAATTTTTATTAAAGCAAGTGAAAAATGAATTATATATGTTAGCAGATCAAGATGATGTATGGTTACCACAAAAAATAGAAAAATCAGTTCAGATGCTAAAAAGCGAAAATGCAGATTTAGTGTTTGGGGATTTAGAAGTAGTAGATAAAGATTTAAATACAATATATCCGTCATTTAACGATTTCATGTTACTTTCAAGAAAAATAAAAAAGTATATAAAAAGTTATAAATTAAATTATTTGTATAATTGTGTAACAGGATGTACAGTGATTGCAAGAAGTAAATTTATACCTAAAATTTTGCCAATACCTGCAAAATCTAAATATTTTGTACATGACCATTGGATTGGAATAATGATGAGTATTTATGGTAAAGTGGCATATATGCCAGATAAATATATAAAATATCGTCAACATGGAGATAATCAAATAGGAACAGATAAAATATCACATAAGTTTAAAAAATTGGAACAAGTAAGAGAATTATTTATAAATGTAAAACTTGGAGTTTTTGGAACATATGTAGAAAATAATGATAAATTTCCAAAAGCAATTCAAGAATTAAATAAAAAATCATATGACTATTTTAATATGCTAAAAGATAAGAAAAATTTCAATTTCAGAGGTTGGAAAATATTTCATGAATTATACAAAACAGAAACAAAAATTTATTATATAGAAAATTTTATAATAATGAATTTACCATTAATAGGAAAGGGACTGTTCAAAATTCGATATTTTATTTTAAAAATTATGAGAAAAAGATAGCAAGGGGGACAAGCAAGTGGAAAATGATGTTGCAATAAAAATAGAACATTTATACAAAAACTATAAGATGTTTGCAAGAAAAAAAGATAGATTTTTAGAAACAATATTGCCTAGATATCAAAAACATGGAGAATTTAGTGCAATTGAAGATTTGAATTTAGAGATAAAAAAGGGAGAAGTTTTAGGAATTTTAGGAAAAAATGGAGCAGGAAAGTCAACCTTGCTAAAAATGATTACAGGAGTTGTAACACCAACTTCTGGAACAATAGAAGTAAATGGAAAAATAAGTTCTTTGTTAGAACTGGGAACAGCATTTAATATGGAACTAACAGGAGTAGAGAATATATATCAACATGGACAAGTAATGGGACTTTCTCATGAAGAAATAAAAGCCAAGGAACAAGAAATAATTGATTTTGCGGATATTGGAGATCATTTGATTCAACCTGTGAAAACATATTCGTCAGGAATGTTTGCAAGACTAGCATTTGCATGTGCAATAAATGTAAATCCTGATATTTTGATAGTAGATGAGGTTTTATCTGTTGGAGATATGGCATTTCAACTAAAATGTTTCAAAAAGTTCGAACAATTTAAAAAAGAAGGAAAGACAATTTTATTTGTAACACATAGTGTTGCAGATGTTATTAGAAATTGCAATCGTTCTATTATTATATCTTCAGGTAAAAAAATATTTGATGGTGATGTAAAAATAGGTGTAGATAAGTATAAGAAGATTATTGTAGGAATAGAAGATGAAGATATACAAAAAGATAATATAGAAATATTAGGCGAAGGAAACAGTAATGATAATTCAGAAGATAATGTTCAAGAAGATATCCAAAATAATCTAGGTAAGGAAAATGATAAAAAAGAAAATATAAATAAAAAAGAAAAAGATGAAAAAAATATTAATAGTATTAAAAATTTGAATGTGAATAAGAATGATGATGCAAATTGGAAAGAAAACTTCATGCAAAACCCTGATATGTTATCATATGGAAATGGAAAAGTTGATATTTTGGATTATGGAATTTTTGATGATAATGGAGATTATCAAACTACATTAAACAACAATCAGGAATATACTGTTAAAATGAAAGTTAAATTTAATGAAGAAATAGATGAACCGATATTTGCTTTATCAATAAAAGACTTTAAAGGACTAGAGTTAGGAGGAGTTAATACTAAAGCATATAAGAAGATAACAGGATTTTATGAAAAAGGAGAAACAGTGATTGTTGAATTTAAACAAAGCTTTCCATTAGCTCCTGAAAAATATACACTTTCATTTGGTTGTACAAAATATACTGCTAATGGTGATTTGGAAGTGTTTGATAGAAAATATGATGCTTTATTTGTTGAAATAATTGCTTATAGAGATTGTTTAGGATTAATTGATTTGAAAAGTGAAATAAATATAACGAAAGGATTAAAATAGATGAAGGTTAATTACGATTTTTATACAGGAAATGATTCTTATTGTGATGGAGATACAGAAAAAGATGTTATTTCTTATTTAAAAGAATATGGAGAAGAAGGATATAAAAAAATATTTGAAAAAGATGTTAGCTGGCCGGTATATTATCATATCACACCAATAAGAAAAAATATCTTGAAATGGTATCCTTTTAAAGAAAATGCTGAAGTACTTGAAATTGGTGCTGGAATGGGAGCAATAACAAATATTCTTTGTGAAAAAGCATCATTTGTAACAGCTGTTGATTTATCTAAACAAAGAACATCTGCAATCATTGAGAGATGTAAAGATAAAGATAATTTAGAATTAATTGTTGGTAATTTTAATGATATAAAATTTAGTAAAAAATTTGATTATATAACTTTAATAGGAGTACTTGAATATGCTCCATTATATACAAATTCTAATAATCCTTTTAAGAGTTTTTTAGATTATATTAAAACATTATTAAAAGATGACGGGAAGTTACTAATTGCAATTGAAAATCAAATGGGAATAAAATATTTTAGTGGTGCACCTGAAGATCATACAGGAAAAATCTTTGATGGAATTACTGGATATGAAAATAAAGACGGTATTAGAACGTTTGGTAAATTAGAATTGACAAATTTATTAAAAAATAGTGGTTTTGATAATACGAAATTTTACTATCCTTTACCAGATTATAAACTACCTATTAAAATTTTTTCTGATGAATATATGCCAAATGAAGTTACAATAAATGACTATACTCCTTATGTAGCAAATGATAATTTAGGAGTAATATTCGATGAAAAAAAAGTTTATAGTGAACTTATAAAAAATAATATGTTTCAGAATATGGCAAATTCATTTTTTATAGAAGCTTCTAGTGAAGAAATCGACACAGTTGTTGATTTGGAAAAAGAAAATAAAAATTTATATAAGATAGATGAGTCAGAGCAAAAATTTTTTGACGAGCATTATTTTGTAAAGAATCAAGATGAAATACAGAATTTTGAATTTTCTAATGAACGAATAGTTGCAACAGATGCTAGTGTGGAAGTTGATGTTAATAAAACTTTAATTGATGAAAATAAGAGACTTCAAGAAGAATTAAATAAAATCGCTAATTCATGGTCGTGGAAAATTACTAAGCCAGTTCGTGATTTTAGGACTAAATATAAAAATATAGATAAATAGGAACAAAAGATGAAATGAATTGAAGGGATTTTTAATAAGTAAATATTATTAGGTCATTTTAAAGATAGATTAAAATTATTACTAAGAAAGGATGTAATACAAAATGAAACGTTTATTTACTTCAGAAGCGGTCTCAATAGGACATCCAGACCATGTATGTGATATGATTTCAGATAGCATTTTAGATGCCTGCTTATCTCAAGACTCAGATTCGAGAGTTGCCTGTGAGACTATGGCTAAAGATGAGTTTATAATATTGTCTGGGGAGATTAATTCAAGGGCAAATATAGATGTTGAAAAAATAGCAAAAGATACTGTAAAAAATATAGGTTATACTTATATACCAAGAGTATTAAATTTAATTAGTAAGCAATCTCCAGATATTGCTCAAGGTGTTGATATTGGAGGTGCAGGTGACCAGGGAATAATGTTTGGTTATGCAAATTCTGAGACTCCTGAGTTTATGCCTCTTGCTATTACTATGGCTCAAGAATTGGTTAAACTTGCAACTTCTTTGAGAAAAAGTGGCGAATTTAAATATGCTGGACCTGATATGAAGTCTCAAGTTACATTAGAATATGATGAGAATAAAAATGCTAAAGTTCATACAATTCTCATGTCTATTCAACATTCAGAAAGTTATAATGAAAAAGAATTTAAAACTTTTATAAAAGATGGGATAATGAACAAAATAGCAGAAAAACATAATTTAAATACTGATTTTAAGCTTCTTATAAATCCAACTGGAAAATTTGTAATTGGTGGACCTGAAGGGGACGCTGGCTTAACTGGAAGAAAAATAATTGTTGATTCTTATGGTGGATATGCACCACATGGTGGAGGTGCTTTTTCTGGAAAAGATCCGACTAAAGTTGATAGGTCAGCAGCATATATGGCAAGATATTTAGCTAAAAATATTGTTGCATCAGATATTGCAAAGGAATGTTTAATACAGCTTTCTTATGCAATAGGTGTTAGAAAGCCAATATCAATTTTTATAGACTGTAAAGGTACTAATAGGATTAATGAACAGAGTATTATTAATTTGATATATGAAAAGTTTGATTTATCTCCTTTGGGAATAATTAAAAAATTAGATTTGAAGAGACCTATATATTCTCAAACTTGTAATGGTGGGCATTTCGGAAGAAAATTTTTGGATGAAGAAAATAAAATAGAGTGTACATGGGAAAGATTAGATAGTGTAAAAATATTTAAAAATTTATTAAAATAGCCAAAGTAGAAGGGAAGTTTGCTATGAATGTTAATTATAAATTTTATCAAGTTGATAGAGACAAAATTACAGATGAAGAGAGAGATTTTGTTCTTAGAATTTCTCAAAAATTTAATAAACAGATTGAAACTTCAAAACAAGAGACTACTTTGGAAGATATATTAGCATTATCTAAAATGAGAGAAAATATTTTGTCTTGGTATCCTTTTAAGAAAAATTCTAATATATTAGAAATTGGTGCAAATCTTGGAGAGATAACAGGCCTGTTGTGTAAAAATGCTCAGAAAGTTGTTTCTGTGGAAAGTTCAAAAATTAAAGCAGAGGCAATAGTAAAAAGATATGAAAATAACACGAATTTGGAAGTGATTGCTGGAGAAATAAATAATATTAAATTTGAAGAAAAATTTGATTACATAATTTTAATTGGATTTCTGCAAAGGAAAGATGCTAATTTTGAAGAAGTGTTAAAAATATTAGAAAATCTTTTAAATGATGATGGTGTTATTATTCTAGCTCTAGATAATAAGTTAGGTATGAAATATTTTTCTAGAACTGATAAAACGGGTATTACAGTTGCAAATCCAGTAGATACGCAATTTATTGAAATAGAAGATTTATATTCTCTAGTTAAAAGAATGGGATTTCAAGGTATTAACACATATTATCCTATGCCAGATTGGAAACTAACTAATGCAATTTTTACAGATGAAAGACCTCTTTCAAAAAATGATTTGTCTAGGAATGTAGAATATAATGGTGATGATACAGTAATATTTTATGATGAAAATGTTGTTTATAGAGAATTATTAAATTCTAAAAATGGATTGGCAAAGAAGTTTGTTAATTCTTATTTATTAGAAATTTCTAAACAAGTAAAAAATACTGATATAAAATTTGTTTCTTTTTCAAATATGAGAAAATTAGAATATAGAATTAAAACAATAATGAAAAAAGAATATGTATATAAATATCCTTCAGGAAGTGAAAGCAAAAAACATATTGAAGAAACAAAAGAAAATATAGATATAATAAAATCCTCAGGTTTAAAAACTTTGGATAGCTATAATGATGATGGTATAATAAGTAAATTTTCTTCTGACAAAACATTAGATGAAATAATTATAGAATTGTTTAAAAATAACAAAAAAAATGATGCAATAGAATTAATGAAAAATTTTAAAGATGAAATAAAACAAAAATTGCAACAAGGAACTATTGAAAATAATGTTTTTGAAAGATATAAGATAGATGTTAAAAAAGAGGAAATAAAAGAGATGTATTTTATAAAGGATGGATTATGGGATTTAATATTTCAGAATTGCTTTTATATAAATCAAGAATTTTATTTCTATGATCAAGAATGGAAAGAAGAAAATTTACCAATTGATTTTATGATGTATAGAGCAATTAAATATTTTATGAGGATAAAAAAATATATATCAGACGAAGAATTATATGATATTTTAGAAATAGATAAATCAAAAATTGAAGTATTTGATGAATTAGATGAAAAAATACAAGAAAAAATAAGAAATCCTATAATGTGGAATTTAAATAAGCAAGGTAAAAATGTAATGGATTTGAAAAGAGATACATTAACTTTAAATCATCAAATAAACTTATTAAATATTGAAAAAAATAAAAATGCACAACTTATTTTGAAAAAAGATATAGAAATTATGCAAAAAGAACAAGAAATTGAAAAATTGAGAAATCAGTTAAATATAATATATAATTCAATGTCCTGGAAAATAACAAAACCGCTGAGAAAAATTAAAGGCTTAACAAGAGATAATAAAGAAAACAAAATGTAGCATTGTTCGAAATAGAAAGAAAGGAAATATAAAGATGAGTGTTAGATTGAGAGATAAACTTTTTCCTGAGGGAGGAAAAATAAGACAAATATTGAGAAAAATTAATAGAGTAATACATGGTTTTAAGCCAAGCAATTTAAAAAAATTATTCAAATCTTTAAAAAATAATGGAATAAAAGGAACTTGGAATATAATAACAAATAATGTGCAAAATGGAGTAACAATAACACCATATGAAGTTTGGATGCAGTTTAATGATCCAACACCAGAAGAATTAGAAATGCAGAGAAAAACAAAATTCGAGTATAATCCTAAAATTAGTATATTGGTACCAATGTACAAAACACCTGTAAATTTTTTTACAGAATTAGTTGATTATTTAATTAATCAAACATATAAAAATTGGGAGTTATGCTTAGCTGATGGAAGTCCTGAAAAAAGTAAGGAAATTGAAAAAATTTGTAAAAAAGATGGAAGAATAAAGTATAATTATACAGGTAAGAATTTAGGAATTTCAGGAAATACAAATGAAGCATTAAAAATGGCAACAGGTGATTATATAGGTCTTTTAGATCATGATGATTTATTACCAGTTAATTCATTATATGAAGTGGTAAAAGCAATAAATGAAGATAGAACAATTGAATTTATTTATACAGATGAAGATAAAATAACAACAATGGACAAGCCAAGATTTGACCCTCATTTTAAACCAGACTTTGGAATAGACACATTACGTTCAAATAACTACATATGTCATTTTAGTGTTTTTAGAAAAGATTTAATGGAAAAACTTGGAGGATTTCGTTCAAAATATGACGGAGCACAAGATTATGACATAATAATCAGAATGGCAGAAATTGCAAAAAATATTAAACATATTCCAAAAATATTATATCATTGGAGAGTACACGAATTATCAACAGCAAAAGCAGGTGGAGATGCAAAACCATATGCATTTGAAGCAGGAATACCAGTTTTAGAGGACCATTTAAAAAGAATGGGATTAGAAGGAACAGTAAAACATGGTGCAACACTTGGAACATATGAAATTGACTATAAAGTAAAAGGAAATCCAAAAGTAACAATTTTAATTCCAAACATGGACCAAGCCAAAACCTTAAAAACTTGTGTTGATTCTATATTAAAATTAACTACATATGAAAATTATGAAATTGTTATAATAGAAAATAACAGTAAAGAGAAAGCAACTTTTGAATATTATAAAGAACTAGAAAAAAATCCAAAAATAAAAATCTTAACATATGTACCAGAAGAAAAAGGATTCAACTATTCTAAAATAATCAATCATGGAGTAAAAAATACAGATGGTGAATACATAGTGCAACTAAATAATGATACAAAAATATTAACACCAGATTGGTTAGAAAAAATGGTAGGAATGAATCAAAGAGAAGACGTTGGTGCAGTAGGTGTAAAACTATATTATCCAGACGACACAATCCAACATGCAGGAACAATAATTGGTGTATATGGAGTTGCAGGACATGTATTTAGAGGATTATATAAAACTCATCATGGATATTTTGCAAGAGAGAGCCATATACAAAATGTTAGTGCAGTAACTGCAGCATGTATGATGGCAAAACGTTCAATATATGAAGAAGTAGGATATATGGATGAAAAATTTGCAGTAGCTTTTAATGACATAGATTTTTGTTTAAAAATAGTAACATCAGGTCATTTAATTATATACAATCCATTTGTTGAATTAACACACTACGAATCAAAATCAAGAGGAGCAGAAGACACACCAGAAAAACAAGAAAGATTCCAAAATGAAATTAATATGTTCTATGACAAATGGGGTGAATATAAGAAAAAAGGAGACCCATATTACAATATTAATTTAAGATTAGATTCTGATCAATATGAAATAAAGCAAGAAAAAGTAGAATATTAGTTTTGGAAGATATAATAAATACTAATCAATAAAAAATAGAAGAGGTTTGAAAATGAAAAAAATGAGCGAAGCAAAAACAAAAAAAGCAATATTTATAATAACAGCAATTTTATATTTTATATCAATAATTATATTTGAATTATTCTTTTGTAATTCAGAATTAATGAATAATATATTCAGAAATAAAAATATCGAGACACAATATAATTTCTCATTATTTAGATTAATACTATATATAGCATTTTTTGTAGCATTATTTTTAGGAAGAAAATATTTAACAAAAGATGTACTAGAAGAAAACAAAAGTAAAGTAAAAAAAGTTTTAATAATTATATATTCCATAGTAGCAATACTTGGAATTGCATTTATAACATACTGTATTTTTGGAAAAGAAGTACCTATGCAAAGAATTGCAATGTTATATATAGGACTTATAATGGGAGAAATATGTTTAATATATATTTCTAAGAATTTTATAAAAGACATAATTGTACTAACATTTACATTTGGAATAATATTAACAGTAACAGTTGATATAAATAATGCATTAGATGAAAATAAACACTTTGCATCAGCATACAATATTTCAATTGGTAATTTTGACTATATGAACGATCCAAAAATGGATGAAAGATTCTTAAACCTAGGAACATGGCTAAAATACACAGAAAATAGCAAATTATTCAAAAACGATTTTCAAGAAAACATTGTAGATATGAATACTGACAACATTGCTGTAACACCAGCAGATTATGGAGTAATAACATATCTACCATCAGCAATTGGAATTTTTGTAGCAAAAATATTTTCAAACAATATGGCAGACATATATTATGCAGGTAGAGTATTCAACTTATTAACATTTATGGGATTAATGATTGCAGCATTTAAAATATTACCATACAAAAAAAATACAATGTTTGCAATACTTGCTTTACCAATGATTTGGATGATGAGCATCGTATATACTGCTGATATGCTTGCAATTGGATTTACAACAATATTTATTGCATATTGCTTGCGATTATATGACAAAGAAAAAATAGGAATAAAAGATATATTTTTGTTAATAGGTGCATTTGTATTAATATGTATACCAAAATCTATGGCATATGTATTTGTTGCATTAATAGGATTTATCTTACCTGTTAAAAAAATGGTACTTGATAACAAAAAATACATTCCACATGTATTAATTACACTACTAGTAATTATAGTAATAGCACTATTCCAATTCCTAAATAAAGACATAGAAGATGATGCAAGAGGAGGAGCAGTAGATAGTTCAGCACAATTACAATATATGATAGAAAACCCATTAGCAGATGTAAAATTAATGATAAATCATGTAAGACTAACACTACTTAATATGAGATGGCTTGCACAAATGCAACCACCACTATTCTTCTGTGATGTATCAAGTGCAATATTCTTACTAACGTTCTTGTTTATCTTATTAGTTGCAGTAACAGATGACAGCAAAGTCTTAAAAATGAAGGACAAGTTTATATTCTGGATAGTATTTTTTATGATATTTGCAATGAATAGCATAATATTATATTTAAAATTTAATCCAGTTGGAAATGAAACAATTGGAGGATTTCAACCAAGATACCTATTTCCAGTATTACCTTTATTGTTAATGCCTTTAGCAAATAAAACAATAACAGTCAAGAATAAAGCAAATATGTCATTATTTATACAAATTCTAGTACCAATGTTCTTATTCTTAGGAGCATTAGGAAATATAATGGTTGCATAATATTTTATTTATGGTAAAATGTTTTCTATACAAAAAAGAATAATTCTAAAAAAATAAGTAGTAAACTCAATAAAAAATGAAAGGATGGAATATAGTATGAAGGTTTTGCTAATAGTTCCAGCATATAATGAAGCTTTAAACATAGAAAAAACTATTAAAGACATAACAGAAAATACAGACTATGATTATGTTATAATAAATGACTGTTCAAAAGACAACACAAAAGAAGTTTGTGAAAAAAATGGATTCAATATGTTATCACTTCCAATAAATTATGGATTAACTAGTGGAATTCAATTAGGAATGAAATATGCTAAAAAATATGACTATGATATAGCAATTCAATTTGACGGTGACGGTCAACATCAAGCAAAATACGTAAAAAATTTAGTAGAAGAAATAGAAAAAGGAAACTGTAACATTGCAATCGGTTCTAGATTTGTCACAGAGAAAAAACCAAAAAGTATGAGAATGCTTGGAAGTATGTTACTTTCAGGAGCAATAAAACTAACAACTGGAAAAACAATAAAAGACCCTACCTCTGGAATGAGGGCATTTGACAAAAAAGCAATAAACGAATTTTGTAGAAATGCAAGCTTAACACCTGAACCTGATACTTTAGTATATATGTTAAAAAAACAACTTAAGATTAAGGAAGTTCAAGTTGAAATGAAAGATAGAGAATTTGGAGAAAGTTATTTGAAACCTATAAAATCAATAGAATATATGATAAATATGTTTTTTTCTATTATTTTTATTCGTATGATAACAAGAAAAAATGTATGATGAAGAATGACTTGTGAAGCTGACAATTAGTAAATTTAAAAGAAAGGAAGAAAATTAAATGAGTTTGACATTGAGAATTATTTTAATAGTTTGTTCATTAATTTCGTTTTTATTTTGTGTGATGAAGATAAAGCAGGCTAAACTAAAAGTTAATAATGCAGTTATTTGGATGATTGGCAGTGTTGTCTTAATATTAATGAGTATATTTGTTAATGCAGTAGAATGGATTTCTGTAAAGCTTGGATTTATGGCTCCTGTAAATTTTGTATTTCTAGTTTTAATTGCATTTTTGCTTATTGAAGTGTTTTTAAATAATATACAAATTTCAATGCAAAATGAAAAAATTAAAGATTTGAATCATTATATAGCTTTAAAAGAAAAAGAAGAAGCTGACAAAAATACTAAATAAATTTATTAATGTTATATACAAAAATATAAATTCAGATAAAACCAATAAAAGGAGGATTTGTTAGAAAATCGAACTAACAAAATTGTAATAATGAGTGATTTTAATAATAATAAATATAAATTAACAATAATTGTTGCAGTATATAATTTAGAAAAATATTTGCCAAGATGTTTAGATTCACTAGTAAATCAAACTTTAGATAATATAGAAATCCTTTGTGTTGATGATGGTTCAACTGATTCTGCACCTCAAATAATTGATGATTATGCAAAGAAATTTCCAGAAAAAATTAAAGCATTTCATAAAGAAAATGGAGGAGAATTCACATCTAGAAATTATGGCTTAGAGCGAGCAAATGGTGAATATGTGACATGTGTTGATTGTGATGATTATGTAGAAGAAGATTGGGCAGAAAAATTATACAATGCTGCAAAAGAATATAATGCAGATATGGCAGTGTGTGCTTTTGAAAGAATTGATTTAAAGACAGGAAAAGTTGTTGCAACTGATATGACTTCATTTGGCAAATGTTGTAAGCAAATAAATGCTAAAGATGATGATATTGTATTTATCAATCCAGCACCTTGGAACAAAATATATAAGAGAGATAAGATAGCAGAACTAAAATTTTTGCCTTTTAGGGGTTTTAATGATATGCTATTTTTGACCAGTACATTTACAAAAATGAATAAAATAGCATTTATACCAGATGTTTTATATCATTATTATTTAAGATATGATTCGCAAATACATACAGTTAATGAACAGGATGTAAATAATTTAAAAAAGTATTTTTTAGAGGTTAAAAATTTATATCAAAATGAAAATAAATATGAAGAGATGAAGTATATCTTAGATTTAATGGCATTTATACATTTAGGAGTTTCTGTTATGTATAGAGCTTCATATGATAAGAATATTGATATAAAGAAAATGATGAAAGAAACCATAAAATATTTAGATGATAATTTTTCAACATGGAGAAAGAGTCCTTTTTTAAAATTTTCTTATTCTTGTAAGAAAGGTATTAAACATATAGGTCTATGGGGAATATCAAAATTTTATAAAATGCATTTACATATGTGTTTTATACGTATTTATCGTTTTGCAATTGATAAACTAAAAATTGATATTAAATTTTAAATAAATATTATATAATTAATAAGTAAAATTTTTATAGTCAGATATATGAAAAATGCAATAAAACTAAAATGTATATTGAATTTTAAATTTTAATTATTAGTAAAGGGAAGATGATAATGGAACAAATAATAGAAAAAAGGAGTAGAAATGTAATGCAATTTGTTTTAATATGTATTTATATTGTTTTGACTTTATCAGGATTAACTTTGATGAAATTGGGAGGTAATGCAGGAACTATTGCTATAGAAAATGGTAATATGAATTTCGGAATTAGTTTAATAAGTTTGTTTGGATTAGTGTGTTATCTTTGTAGTTTTTTACTTTTTACTAGAATTGTTGTAATGTTTAATTTGAATTATATTATGCCTTTAACTACTGGCATTGTGCAAGTGTTGACTCTTGTAATTTCTAAAATTGTTTTTAAAGAAAATTTTACATGGCAAGCAATAATTGGTGCAAGTTTGGTTATTCTTGGAGTTTTAATTATGAATTGGAAAAAATAAAGATGACTCTTTTGAAAAGTTAAGTTTGACTTGTAATGATTTACAGTATTATTTTTAAATCATTTTAATTTATTGTGCCTTTATGTTATTTAATTGAGATTTTTTAATAATATATAAAATATTAAAATTTTTAAAAGTGAATAAATATTAAAAATCCACAAATACTAGAATAGTAAGGAGTGGATTTTTTATGATTAATTTTAGAACAGATTTAGCAACAGAAAGAACGGAAATATATAAAAAAACAGAAGGAATAGAAGGAACAATAAATGGAATAGAAACCCAAAAAAAAGATATAAATGATAAAATATCAGTGGAAATAGTGAAAATAATTAATGAAGAAGGAGAAAGAGCGATAGGAAAACCTAAAGGAATATATACAACGATAGATATTAAGGGATTAAAAATAGCTCAAGAAGATGAAATTAATCAGTCTGCACAGGTTTTATCAGAAGAGCTAAAAAATATAATAGAATCACATATAGACAAGCAGGGAGAAATATTAATTGTTGGTCTTGGTAATGAAACAGTTACACCTGATGCATTAGGTCCAAAAACTATAAATGAAATAGAAGTTACAAGGCATTTTATAAATTATATGCCACAATATGTAAAAGAAGGAACAAGAATGGTGAGTGCAATTTCTCCAGGAGTATTGGGAACAACAGGTATAGAAACGGTAGAAATATTGCAAGGAGTGGTGCAAAATACTAAACCTAAATTAGTGATAGTAATAGATGCGTTAGCTTCAAGAAGTATAGAAAGAATAAGTAGTACAATTCAAATTTCAGATACAGGAATTGTACCAGGTGCAGGTGTAGGGAATACTAGAAAAGAAATAAGTGAAAAAACGCTGGGGGTTCCAGTTGTGGCAATTGGAATTCCTACTGTTGTGGAACTTGCAACTTTAATATCTGAAGGAATTGATATATTTATTGAGCGATTGCAAGAAAAGGCAGAATCAAATGATTATTTGAATAAATTACAACAAAATGATAAATATGAGGAAGTAAAAGAAGCACTGAATATAGGTGATTATAATATGATAGTAACACCAAAAGAAATAGATGGATTGATTGAAAATATGAAAGAGATTGTGTCACAAGGAATTAATCTTGCTATGTAATTTTTGTTGATAATTCAACATTTCAGTCTACTCTACAAAATCTAGTCTAAGTAGCAATGGATAGTAGATTAATATTTCAGCATAGTATAAATGTAATCTGTCTGAAAGGTTGATATATAAATAAAAAAATTTTTAGGTTTGCCTATGGAGCTTTGACCAAAAAATATTCATATACCAACCTTTCAGACTATTCTACAAAGTGAAATTTGAATTGTAACAATAATAACTAATATTTGAAATAAAAAATTGAAAAATGTTGAAAAATAAAAAATGTTAATATATAATGTAAGCATAAAAATAAAAGGAGGTAGTAAAAATGGCAGAAGAGAATAAAGGAGAAAAAATAGAGAAAGTTGAAGAAAAAAAAGTAGAAAGTAATGAAAAAAAAGAAGAGAAGCAAGCAATAAAAACAGAAAATACTCAAATAGGAAAGGAAGAAAAACCTAAATTTGAAAAAGTAAAAAAGAAAGAAGATACAGTGCAAAGTGGTAAAAATGTTAAAGGAAGTAAAAAGACAAAAGTAAAAGATGAATCAAAAAAAGAAAATCGAAAAGGATTTTTAGTAAGAGTTTTAGCAATTATTGTTATATTGTTAGCAATAATAGGATTAATATATTTGGCTATACCTACACCTGAAAAAGCAGTCAATAATATGTTTAAAGCTTTAAAAGAAGGAGATATTGATAAAGTAAATCAATATGTATCATATGATGAAATTTCATTATCAAAAGAAGCTCTTGAAATAGATGAAAAAATCGAAAAAGAAAATGAGAAAGATAATGAAAATATATTATTTCAATCACTTGATTGGAATATTAAATCAGTAAATCAACAAAATGATGTAGCAACGGTTGAAATTGAAGTAACAAATAAAAATTATGAAACAGCTTTTAAAAATTATATTCAAACAATGTTTCAAAAGTTTTTAAATAATGAAGATATTTCAGAAGAAGAAGAATTTCAATTATTATTAGATGAAATAAAAAATGAGTCTATTGGTAATGAAACTGTAACAGAAACAATTAATTTAACAAAAACAGAAGGAAAATGGAAAATAAATTCTGATGAAAATTTGGAAAGGGCTTTATATCCAGGATTAGAAGAGGGAATAAATTCAGTTTCTAGTTATATGATGATAGATGATTAGTTAAATATATATTATAAAAAGCTGTAAATTGTAAAAACAATATCTCAAGATTGATGTGAATTTTAAAAAAAGATAAAAATTGCATTCAAGAAAGTGAGATATTGTTTTTATTTATTAAATTTAATTTTTTGATATGTTCTTTATGATTGGGTATATTTTTATATAATTTACAAATATTACAATCATTACAAAATTCAATTCTATTTTCAAAAATAATTGAAACAGTATTTATGAAATCATCTACATAATTGTTAACTAAATGAATATATATTTTTTTGGGAATTAGATTGAGAAGAGTGTTTAAAATATAATCATTTTTTGAAAAAGAAATATCAGACAAATATTTAGTTTTTAATAAATCTTCTGAGAAAGGAATAATATTCTTATTATTATCTAATAAAATTGAATTTTCATCTGAATATATTAGATGAATAGTATCTATTTGAGAAGCTTGAGTGGAAATGTATAATTTTAATAGAGAGACAAATTCTAAATATTCTTTTTCAACAATAAAGGAATTAACTGCATCATCAACTGTAGATTCTAATAATTTATTGTAATTAGGTAATCTAAAATTAATAAAACCACTTAAAAAGAGAACCTTATTATTGCGTAAATATTTTGAAAAGGCTTTTAATAAAATATTAAATTTTTTATCAAATTGATTAGTAAAATCATCAGAGAAAATGTCAAAACAAATATTTAATATCTGTTCCTTTTCTTTATTATCAAAATAAAAGTAATTTTTAAATATTATTTTTTTTAATAAATCTTCTTCAAATTCATCTATGACAAGATATGATAAAATTGAAGATATTTTTTTTATGAAAGAAGGTAAATCGTTACCATTGTAATGTATGATAATGTTTTTGAATTTTTTGAATTCATTGATAGAAAAACAAATGTTGTCTGAATCAATTTGTTTGAATTCATTATATAGATAATCTAGTAAATTAGAATTATTTGTTTTTATACATATTGATTTCATCAAACAATCTCCCTTCTTTACTAGTATCTACTAAATAATTGAAGTTATACATTATTATATGCTTTTTTTGAAAAAGTGAGATTGTCTAAGATTATAATATTGTTTTCTATACAATAAAAAATAAGATTGAAAAATATAAAGTTAGGGATTGAAAATAAAATAAGAAATGAAGGATGTATCTTCATATTTTTAAAAAGGTAAAAATATAGACGGAACTATGGCATTGATTCCGTCTATATTTTTATTAAATAGATAAATCGATTTCTATCTTGCTTTAGAATGTATTTTCCGATATACAACAAAAAAGCTTGAATATCTTATATTTTTGCATTTAGATATATTTTTTAATTTTGAGACAATATTAAATTCATGTTTTTAGTTAAGAATAAATCATATAATCAATGTCAGGGAAAATACAATCTTTTTTATAAATATCATTTAAAAATTTTTCATCAATATCGTCGTTTTTTATTTGATAATATAATTTAGTAAAACGTCCGATGTGATCTTTAATTCTTTTCTTAGCATAATCTACCATGGTACCATTAGTTATTATAAATAGCCAGTCACTGCTTTGAGCTAATAACAATTCTCTTGCACATTGATTTAAAGCCTTTTTTTGTAGCCCTTTACTATTTGGGTAACTATTTGCAAGCTCACACATTCTATCTCCAGCAACATGTAAGTGTCTATGTACATAATCATTTGTAGGATTTAGCCATACTTCACTATAGCCATTAGCACCCCAACTTGAACGACAAGGAGTAGAAACTTGAATTTCAGGGTATTTATCGATATATTCAGATGGTGTGATAAGCTTGAAACTACAGTCATCATAGTAGATTTTTTTAAATAAAATATAAAGCCAATAAGGTCCTTCATACCACCAATGACCATATAGTTCAGCATCATAAGGGCATAATATAATTGGAGGTTTATCCATATATTGGGCAAGATCATTTATTTGTTTAGTTCTACAGTCTAAGAAGTGACCAGCTTGTCTTTCTGCTGAGTCTTTAGCCCATTGAATATTATAATAATCTTTAAATTCTGTTTTTCCTGTTATTCGATAATATTTAATACCTGTATGAACACGAACACCATTATGGGCAATATATGGCTTTATATAGTCATAATCAGCATCATATCCTATATCACGATAAAATTCACGATAATTAAAATCTCCAGGATATCCATTTATGGAACTCCAAACTTGTCGTGATGATTCAATATCTCTACCAAAAGCAACGACACCTTCTGGTGAAACTATTGGTGCAAATGTTCCATAAACAGGGGTAGGATCAGCATATAAAATTCCGTGAGTTTCTGTAATTATATATTGTATTCCAAATTCTTTAAGATATTTGTCAGCTTCTGGGATGTAACCACATTCAGGAAGCCAAATGCCTCTAGGTTTTCTACCAAAATATTTTTCATAAGTTTGAACGCCAACTCCTATTTGAGCTTTTACGGTTTTTTCATTAACATATAATATTGGAAAATAACCATGAGTTGCACCACAAGTTATTATTTCTAAGACACCGATGTCTTGAAAATGCTTGAAAGCTTGTATTAGATTACAGTTATAAACATTTTTAAATAAATGTAAATCATTAGAATATCTTTCGTAATAGTAATGAGATAATTCATTTAATCGTTTATCATATGATGTTCTTTTAATTTCTTTTTCAGATAGTTCAATAAGTTGTTTTAGGTATCTAATATATTTTTTTTGCAATAATTTATTATCTAGCATTGAAAGTAGAGGAGGTGTGATTGACATTGTAATACGAAAATCAACACCTTCATCAACTAATTTTTTAAAATTTGTAAGTAATGGTATATATGTTTCTGAAATTGCTTCATATAACCAAGATTCCTCTAAATAATCATCACTTTCTGGATGATGTATAAAAGGTAAATGTGCATGTAATACAAAACTTACGTATCCTTTTTTCTCTTGCATTATAAAAATCTCCTATCAAATTATACTTATTAAAAAGTAAATTAGCTATATTAAAATTAATTTGCTAATTTACTCGTATTTTTATTGTATAGGGAAAAATGAGTTTTATCTTGATACTATGTGGATTTTCCGTATACAACAAGAATGGTTATCAATAAAATATCTGTTTGAGTCTTGCAAATAGTAGTTTTGCTATATTTCTAATTTATAATTAGTATTAACGAAAATTACTAGATGATGGTCTACCAGAAGTAGGATTTCCAGAAGAAGGATTTGATAAATTATATAAGTCTTCTATATTTTCTTCATTATAAAGTTTTTTATAAAAATCATAAATATTATAGATTTTTCCCATGTTTTGAATGAAAGATAAAGAAGTAATTGGTTTTGAAATTGTTTGATTTGTTTTTACATTTCTATAATAAACCATTTTTTGTTCTTTATTATATAAAATCCTATCATTTGGTGATTCAATCTCATTTGAAGTAGAAATATGAATATAACTAATGTTGTTTGAAATATCTTTGTTAATTGTTTTTATATTTTCATTAAATTTATTATAATCAATAGGGCGTCTTCCTAATTCTATTCTATAATCAGATTTACTATCATTGACATGTAAATACCAACTGTTTGCGAAATCATTTATAGATACTTCAAAGTGATAATTAAGAGTATCATTATAAACAATAAGTACAGGGTAAGTTACTTCGAAAAAGTTTTCACCATATTGCTTTTTAAGATTTTTTCTATCTTCATCTGAAATATCCCAATAGATGAATAAATTATTAGGAGTTTGAGCCAAAACTTTAACTACAGTTTGATTATATCTATATGGTAAATCATAATATTCATTTTGAACAAAACTATCTTTTTTAGTAACTTTTTTTAAGTTTTTAGATTTAGTTGTAGAGACTTTTTTAGAAAGTTCCTTTTTTGATTTAGTAGTTGAAGACTTCTTTGTTGAAGTTTTCGTAGAATTAGATTTACTATTTATAGATTTCTTTGTAGTTGTTTTTTTATTATCAGATACTACTTTACTGTTAGTTTTTTTTGTGGTTATAACAGAAGTTTTAGTACCTTTTTTAGGCTTAGTATCAGATAAACTTTTCTTTGTACCTATTTCTTTTTTACTTGTAATTTTTGGTTCTACTTTATTTATATTTGAAGTAGTTTTTTTTGTTTCTTTTTCTTCACTTAGTTCTTTTGTTTTTCTTGGCATTTTTATCCTCCTATGTTTTAATTTTCCTATTATATACTATACTAAAATAAAAATAAATTCAAGAGAAAAATGCAAGTTTTTGTAAAAAATTATTTATTAAGTTTTACTATTCAACATGGCATAAAAGTAATCCGTCTGAAATGTTGATATATAAGTTTTTTTGTAAAAAAAAAGCTTTAGGTCTACCTATTAGTCTTTGACAAAAAATGCTTATATATCAACATTTTAGACTACCATACAAAATAAAGACTGAATTGTAACTATTAAGATAATGCAGTCTATTATAAAATTAAGGATCTGTTTTCTTGTTATATACGGAAAAATTCACATAGAGTTAAAATATAGTTTGATTTTTCTTATAGATTACAAAAGTTGAAAAAATTTTTCATTTTTGATAGAATTTGTTAATGGAGGTATGAAAATGAAAAGAATAAGAGTAGCGGGAATAATTTTTATTGATGAAAAATTAGCTGTAATGCATAGAAAAGATGTATTAAAAAGACCAGAAATGCCAGAATATTATACTTTGCCTGGTGGAGGATTAGAAGAAGGAGAAACTACCGAGGAAGGAACAAAAAGAGAAGTAAAAGAAGAATTTGGGATAGATATAAAGATAGTGAAAAAACTATATGAATTTACATCAGATAAATTTGATCAAAAAGAAATATTTTATTTATGTGAGTATGTAGCAGGAACTTTTGGAACAGGACAAGGACCTGAATTTTCTGGAGATCCTAAATATATAGAAAGTGGTAAATATTTACCGGAATTAATAGAAATAGAAAATATAGGAAAAATAAATTTGATGCCACCAGAGATTAAAAATAAAATAGTAGAAGATATACAGAATAAAAATATCCAGATATAAACTTTTTGAACGTCATTAAAAAAAAATCTGAATTGCTACAATTGCTACAATGCAGATTATGCAAAGTTACATTTCAGACAGATTACTTTTATGTCATACTGAATAGTGTTACTGTTTAGACTAGATTGAATTTATTGATTTATTCAACGTGGTTAAAGTCTAATTTTTTATAAAAAAGTCTTATAATGAATTTTAGCCTACAAACAAGTTTTTAGTCTGAATGGTAGCAGAATAGTAACTGTAAATGAAGAAATTTAAAAAAGTACTTGCAATTATAGTAAAAATCTGTTAAAATAGACAACGTGAATAAACACATAAAGCAAGTTTAAAAGGGTGTGCCAAGTAATTGGTCCGGATTAAACGATGAACTTTATGGAAAAAAAACAAAAAAGGGAGGAATTAAAAATGGCAGTAGTTGCAATGAAACAATTACTTGAAGCAGGTGTTCATTTTGGACATCAAACAAGAAGATGGGATCCAAAAATGGCAGAATATATATTCCAAGCCAGAAATGGAATTCATATCATCGATTTACAAAAAACATCAAAAAAATTAGATGAAGCATATGCATTCTTAAAAGAGCAAGCGGAAGAAGGAAAAACAGTTTTATTTGTAGGAACAAAAAAACAAGCACAAGAATGTGTTAAAGAAGCAGCAGAAAAATGCGGAATGTATTATGTAGATCAAAGATGGTTAGGAGGAATGCTAACAAACTTTGATACAATAAGAGCAAGAGTACAAAGATTAAAAGATCTAGAAACAATGCAAGAAGATGGAACTTTTGATGTATTGCCTAAGAAAGAAGTAATATTATTAAAAAAAGAAATGGATAAGTTAGAAAGAAACTTAGGTGGAATTAAAGAAATGGATAAAATACCAGGAGTTATATTCTTAGTAGATCCTAAAAAAGAAAGAATTGCAGTATTAGAAGCTAAAAAGTTAAATATACCAGTAATAGGTTTAGTAGATACAAACTGCAATCCAGAAGAAGTGGATTATGCAATACCAGGAAATGATGATGCAATAAGAGCTGTAAAACTAATTGCAGATGTTATGGCTAATGCAGTAATTGAAGGAAGACAAGGAGAAAGCTTTGAAACA
>CALXSO010000008.1 GCA_944391155.1 uncultured Clostridia bacterium | reverse complement strand
AAAATAAAATAAAAAATAAAATAAAAATAAATATAAAATAAAAAATAAAATAAAAATAAAAATAAAATATAAAATAAAATAAAAATATAAAATAAAAAAAATAAAAAATTAAAATGCAATAGAAAATCAAAAAATCATTTTTCATAAAAAAATAATTTTTGTTTAACAGAAAATAAAATTAAATATTTCAAAACATAAACAACATTTTCCCCATTAAAACCAGTAAAGCTAATAAGAAATAAAGGAAAGCAGAACAAAATAAAAATAAATAATTTAATCTGAAAAGAAAGAGGAAGAAAAAACAAAATTAAAAAAATAATTAAATACCAAATAACATTAAACAAAGCAGTAGTATAATCAATTATACCTAAAATTTTATTTTCAAAATTATAATTTTGTGGAAAAATAAATTTCATATAACCTCCATTCTAATTATTATAATAAAATAAAAATATAAATTAAAATTATTTCTTAAATCCAGACAAATAATTCACAGATTGTGAAACAACTGTGGAAACTCCACCAATAAATTCTCTAACAAAAGAATTAGCTTTAATTAAAGCATACACGCCACCAATATAAATAATTTTTATCAGTAAATCAGAAGAAGAATAATCCATAGAAAATAAAATCAACAAGATTATTGCAATAATAATTTGAATAAATAAAAGTGAAAAGAAATTTTTTATCCAAGAGGTAAAAAACCAAGAAGTAGAAGAAAGAGAAGCAGATAAAATAGCAAAAGGAGCTAAGAAAATAAAAACTTGTATCATAACATATCTAAGAGAATATGAAAAAACCAAATTAAGTAAAGAAACACTCATAATACTTTTAATCAAACCATCCAAAGAAAAAACATTAAATTCATTATTTACAACAGAAATATTTGAATTTATAACAGAAATTAGTTCAGAAAAAGAAATTGTTTTTCCGAATAGATGACTACCTAAATCACAAATAGCCGAGGTAAAAAAGGAAAAAATAGATAGAAAATCATCAATTAAAAAAAATGAAAAATTCATGCACAAACCACATAAAACTAGTTTAATTAAAAAAGATTGAGGTCTTTCAATTTGAGAATAGGTAAAATGAGAAAGTAAGTAACGTATAGAAAAATAAAGTAAAATTGCTAGTAAAAAAGAATTAGCAATTAGCAAAATACCATTAGTTGTAGAAGTTCCAAAAATATTTATAAAATTTTTACCATCCATAATAGAATTATCAACAAATGCAAGAGAATCAAGAACTGAATATAGATTTGAATCAATTGACTGAAATAAAGTATCAAAAATACTATTTATAGTATCAATAATTGTTTGTGTAATATTTGACTGCTCCAAAATACCCTCCTTTACTAAGAGATAAGAGATTTAATTGCAGATAAAATTAAATCAATAGCAAGAATAAAAGCATATGAAAATAAAGACCCCTTAATTAATTTTTTTCCCATCCTAATTCTTTCCTCATCTCCAAAACTAAATTTCTTCATAAATACACCAGTACCAACAGCAACAGCAGCAGCAGGTGTAGAAATTTTTAAAATCCAATCTTCTATTGTTTCAAAAGCACTATTTATTTTAGTCACAAGTTCAGGATCACCCCATGCAAAACAAGAGGAATTAGAAAAAATAATAAAAAGAGTAGAAAAAAATAAAATAAATAAAAACTTTTTTAGAATTTTAGAAATAATCATGTAACATCAATCCTTTAAAATAAATTTAAGTTTTTAAGTGAAAACCTATAAAACACAACATCATTTTTTAAAATAAGGTAAAAGTTTAAGCTTTTGAGGTGGGTAAATAGTACTACCATTAGACAAAAAAGTAAGAGCAGAAAAAGTTTCTAATTCTTGAGTAAAAAAATGGGTGTCAAAAATATAATCACTTTGTAAAAAAGTACTATAACTCTCAGAAATATTAGAATTATCAGAATTAAATGTATTCAACAAATAACTATATTGTGTTTTTGTTGCACCTTCTGTAAAGCTTTTAGAAACTTTTTCCTTATCTTCTTTTCCTAATTGTTTTTGAGCTTCTTCTATTGTAAAAATATCATCTGTACGAAACCAAATTTTATTTATCAAATTTTGCAAAATAACTTTAACAGGAGCCTGATCCTTTAGGGAATTAAGCAAAGAGGAGTAACTTTGAGTACTCACAATATTAATACATTTTGCTTCTCTACTAACAGAAAAAAAGTCAGCATCATTTTTAGTACAATATTTATCATATTCATCACAAATAAAGGCAGATTTTCTCAATTTTCCAGAAGATAAAGATGTCAAAACTTCAGTTTGAAAATCAAGTTTTAAATATGCTGCTATAATTTTAGAAAGCAAACTATATTCAGCAATATTAATATTTAAAACCACAATTTTACCCTTTTCTAAAACTTCATTAAAACCATAAAAAGTTAATTTTTTCTTAGGGGGACAAAAGATAGAGAAGACATCATAATCAGAGATAAAAGTATTAGTCATACGAGTAATCTCAGAAACTAAAATACTTTTTGTTCTTGAATCCAACAATTGAAACTCTTTTTGAAAAAAATCGAGACTTGCATTCAACTCATAAATTTGCTCATTATTAAATTTAGAAGAAATAAATAAATTCTTTAAAACAGAGACTTTTTCTGTAAAATAATTTGGAAGTGTAATAAGTTTATGAATTTCAGAAAACGTTACATAATTGTTATTATATAATCGACAAAGTTTAATACACTCTGATAAAATTTGTTCAGCCTTATCAAGCCAATAAGCCTCAGAATTATTTTCAGAAAAAAGTGTTAAAATAGTTTTTAATCTATTAGCTAAAACGAGTGGTTTCAAATTAGGTTTATACAAAGGATTAAAAAAAACAGAATGAGATAAATCAATAATAATTAAATCATCTAGCAAATCGTAGGATTTAGCATATTTTTTAACCTGGCTATAATAATTACCCTTTACATCTAAAATAAGCATAGCAATTTTATCATCTTTATTTAATGAATTATACTTCATAAGTTGCTCTGTGAAAGGATACATAGCAGAAGACGTTTTTCCAGAACCGATTGTACCAGTTATAATAAAATTTTGATATAGACCAGATTCAGGAACATAAACATCTAAATTATCACTGTTTTTTCCGACTAATAAATTTAAATTAGAATTATTTATAGATAATTTATTAAATTCTTCAAGCTGAGACTTATTATTTGAAATAAAAAATTTTCTTAGAAATCTATAAAAAATAAAATGAGAAATAACAAGATTAGAAATTATAAAAGAAATAATAAAAAGTAATTTTATTAGATTCCACAATTTAGGATTTTGAGAACAAATATCAAAAGGATTTAAGCCATAAGGAATAATAATTTCACTAGATAAATAAATAGGTAAAAAAATATGATAATAAATAACACTAAAAATTAATAGAAATATTAATGAAAATAAAAATGAAAAAAATTTAACTTTAATAAACAACGCCTCCTATTATAATTATATAATTTTTAGTTAATAGTTTTTCTGATTTTTAATTTGGAACCTTGTTGATGATGAAAAATTTTAACTTCGAACAATGTATATATAGAATAAATACTAATAAAAAGTTGAAAAAAAAATAGAATAAAAAAAACATCAATTAAATTTTTAATAAAATCACCACCCTAAAACGAACTAAAGATGAAGACAAAAAAATAATACAATATTTTTTTCAATTTGTCTATACTTTTTTTAAAAAATATGATAAAATTATTATGTAAAATTTTTAGACAGAAGAAAGTAAGTGTAAATATTACAAAAATGCAAGATGAATAAAACAAAATAAAAAAGACAAACTAATAGAGAAAGGAGAATAACTATGGAATTTAATAAAGACACAACAATAGGTGAAATCTTAGAAAAAGCACCAGAAAAAGTAGAAATACTATTAAATGCTGGAATGCATTGCATAGGATGTCCTGCATCACAAATGGAAACATTAGAAGAAGCATGTGGAGTACATGGAATAGATGTAGAAGATATTGTAGAAAAATTAAATGCATAATTAAAATTATTACAAAATTTTTTTCAGAAAAATAAAAAAAATCAAAAAAAGTATTGACAGAAATAAAAAAATGTTGTAATATATAGAGGCGTTCTAAGTGATGCATTTAAATGGGCTATTAGCTCAGGTGGTAGAGCACTTGACTTTTAATCAAGTTGTCCCGCGTTCGAGTCGCGGATAGCTCACCAAAGAACTAAATATTTTATAATTTAGTTCTTTATAAAAGGCCCCGTGGTCAAGAGGTTAAGACATCGCCCTTTCACGGCGGAGACATGGGTTCGATTCCCGTCGGGGTCACCAAATATTTTGCCACTTTAGCTCAGCTGGCCAGAGCATCGCACTTGTAATGCGAGGGTCCCCAGTTCGAATCTGGGAAGTGGCTCCATTATAAAGGTCATTCGTTTTGAGGGAAGCTCTTGATGATTGGCTT
>CALXSO010000007.1 GCA_944391155.1 uncultured Clostridia bacterium | reverse complement strand
GAAAAACTAATGATTCCTAATACTAAGCGAGGTGCATATAATATGCTTGTATCAGTAGATAATAGTACTATTATTGCTGAGACAATATATATTGTTCCATGTTGATTACACAATAAAAACTAAAGGAAATTATATTAAATCCTTTAGTTTTTATTTTATAACCAATTTCATAACTAAAGTTGTAAACCAATTAATTAGCTCTTATTTAATTTAGAAATTAAAATATTTAAACAAAAACTATCTTTTTTCAAAAGATTATGATATAAAAAAATAGTAAAGTTTAATTTGAACGGCTAATGCAAACTTTTTGACAGACGGATTTTCTAAACTTTTATAGGAAATCTATTTTAATTTAGGGTAAAACATGTAATAAGAAAAGAGACAAAGCAATAGTATAATAATTTGTATAAGTTTTATAAAGAATAAGAAAAATGAAGTAATATAGAGAAAGGAGAATATGATTATTTAATTTATTAAATATATCATATAAATAAAAAGCATATGATTAAAATTTTAATGGTTGAAGATGACACAAATATCACAAATACTTTAACATATTATTTACAAAATGAAGGATTTTTAATGGAAACAGCAAAGAGTAAATATGAAGCAATAGAAAAAATAGATCAAAAAGAATATAATTTGATATTACTTGATATAACATTACCTGATGGAAACGGTTATGAAGTATATAAAAAATTAAAGGAAAAATATTCAACACCAGTAATATTTTTAACAGCATTAGATGATGAAAAAGATATTGTAAAAGGATTTGATCTAGGAGCAGATGATTATATAACAAAGCCATTTCACACAAGAGAATTATTGTCAAGAATAAAAAATGTGCTTAGACATATTGAAAAAAAGAATATTGATGATATAATAAGAGTACAGGATATAGAAATAAATAAAAATAAAAAAATGGTAAAAAGAGGAGATAGAGAACTAGAACTAACAGCTTTAGAATATAAAATATTATTATTGCTGTTTGAAAATAGAGGAGGAATAATTTCAAGAGAGCAAATTTTATCTAATATATGGGATGAAAACGAAAATTTTGTAAATGATAATACTTTAACTGTTTATATCAAAAGAATAAGAGAAAAAATAGAGAATAATCCAAATAAACCTGAAATTATAAAAACAATAAGAGGGATTGGTTATAAAATATAGAACAAAAAGAAGGGTAATGAAGATGCAAAAAAGCCAAAAAATAAAAATTATTTTGTTAATAGTAATTATTGTTTTAATGTTAATTTCAATTTTGTTTCTTATATTTTGCATCCAGAATCAATATAGAAATGATATATATAATTATTCAAATAAGATACTAACTATAATTAGTGAAAAATATCCTGAAAAAGAAGAGCAAATTATAAAAGATATTTTTTCAAATAAAAATAAAAAATCTGAAAATATTCTAAAAAAATATGGAATAGATAAAACAAATTTAGAAGACTTACCAAATTTAGGAGAATCAAACAAATACTATCTTATTGGAATATTGGCGGTAGTGATATTTGGAATAACAGGAATTATATTAGTATTTATATATTATCAAAGCAAACAAAATAAAGAAATAAAAAAATTAGATAAATATTGTAAAGATATTATAAAAGGTGATGGATTATTAGAATTAAAAAATCAAGAAGAAGGACTAAATGGAATTTTGAAAAATGATATATATGATATGACGATGATGTTGAAAGAAAAAAATAAAAATTTACAGGAGAATAATTTAAAAACAGAAAAATTAATTGCAGATATTTCGCATCAGCTTAAAACGCCACTCACATCATTAAATTTAATTAATGATTTATTATATACAAATTTACCAGAAGAAAAAAAGAGAGAATTTTTAGATACATCAGCAAAAGAACTAGAAAAAATTAATTGGCTAATAAAAACACTCTTAAATATTGCAAAATTAGATTCTAGAACGATAAAACTAATGTGTAAAAATCATAATGCAAAAGAAATGCTAGAAAGTGTGAAGAAAAACTTTAATACAATGTGTGAAATACATAATGCAAAAATATTTCTAACTGTAAATGATAAAGACAAAATATACTGTGATGAAAAGTGGACAGCAGAAGCAATTTCAAATATTTTAAAAAATGCAATTGAGCATAATGGAAAGAATATAGAGATAAAAGTAGAAGAAAATCAGTTGTATACTCAGCTTATAATACAGGATGATGGGGAAGGAATTTCAAAAAATGATATTGGACATATATTTGAAAGATTTTATAAGGCGGAAAACAGTAAAAGTGAAAGTTTAGGTTTAGGTCTTGCATTTTGTAGAAGTATTATAGAAAATCAGCAAGGAGAAATTAAAGTAGAAAGTAACAAACAGAAAAATCAAGAAAATAATTGGACTAGATTTAAGATAAAATTATATAAGAAAATTTTATGAAAGAGAGGTAAATGATATATTATAAGATATCATTGAAGAAAAATGGATTTAAAAGAAATAAGAAAAATAGCAACAGAAAAACATAAAGGTCAAAAGAGAAAACAAGGAACTCCTGCAATCTTACATCCTTTAGGTGTAGCAAAAATTTTAAAAGAAAAGGGTTTTTCAACAGAATATCAAATAGCGGGTTTGTTACATGATACAATAGAAGATAACGAAGAAACAACATATGAAGAAATTCTTAAATTGACAAATTTAGAAATTGCAACAGCAGTTAAATTGGTTACAAAAGAAGAAAACTATGATGCACAAGATTATCATGATAGAATAATGAAAAACAAAATGGCTAGAATGGTAAAATTAGCTGACAGATATTATAATTTGAAAGATGCGATTAATGCAGATTTAGAATTTCAGAAAAAGTATATAAAAAAAACAAAACGTTGGTATATTGATATGGCACAAGGAACATGTTTTGAAAAAGAGATTAATGAAGCGTTAGAAAATCTTGAAAAAGCTGTCCAAATAAGAGAATATAAGAAAAAACTAGAGAAACATAAAATTTTTAACAATAATATGAGTAATTTAGAAAAAAAGAAAAAAATAAAGCAAAATGAGCCAGACGAATTGATAATTTAGTTTTGAATGAACTTTATTGGTATATTTATTGAAGGACATTTTTTGAAAGTAAAATTATGATAAAATTTTGCTTAAAGTAAAAAAATCAAAATTTTATAAAATTGATATACAATAAAAAATTGGTGTAGATATATTAAAATAAATATATCTACACCAATTTTTGCTAATTAGCTGTTTTGTTAGTTATTATAAAGTCGAATTCCTTCAGGAGAAAATTCAAAGCCATTTTTTGTTAATAATTTAGTAAGTGAATTGCTATAATGCAACCCACTGATCTCAGCATCTTCAAATAATATATATTCGTCATATATTTTTATTTGTTGAGATGGAATTTCATATAGTCTAAAAATAATTTCCTGATAATCTTTTTTGGCTAGTGCTTTTTCTTTTTGAATGTATCTTGAATAATTGTCATTGATTTTTTTAGCCCATGCTTGAGCAAAGGATAGATTTTTACAATTGTTGTAAGCTGGAACAGCAATTGTAAAATCATCATTAAGCAAAAATCCAAGATTTTTTAGTATCACTATAATTTCTTTTTCTGG
>CALXSO010000006.1 GCA_944391155.1 uncultured Clostridia bacterium | reverse complement strand
CAACACAAAATATTTGCAAAATTTTATTTAATTAATATATTTAAATTTGAAGAGCATTTTCTATTTTTAAATTTTAGTACTCTATTTAGAAGAATTTATTTTGATTTTTTATTAAAAATATCTAATTCTCTTGTTTTTATTTCTATTATTATATAAGTTGTTTGAAATTAGATATATAAATACTTTTAGTTCTAAAAAAGGCTTATTTGAGTCATACTTTAACTCAAATAGCCTTTTTAGTTTTTTGCTAATCTTTATTTTGTTTTTTTCTATTATCTTTTACTCTTTATAAATGATCTTATCTTTTGTTTTTTATGTTTTATTTTCTTTTTTCCTTTGCTATTTTTTGTACTATCTTTTGCATTTTGTAAATCTTTTATTTTTGTTTTTTGTATTTTACTTTCTTTTTTCCTTTGTTATTCTTTTTCTACCATTTTTTACATTTTATAAATCTTTTTATTTTTTGTTTGTATGATTTTATTCGTCAATATTTTATTATTCTAATTTTTAATTTTTAAATTTTTACTAGTAGGAATTTTGAGGAGTGTCCCCAAAATCCCTATTTGCAGGGATTTTAAGGACCGTCCCCTAATCCCTATATTTCTCTTCTACCTTCCAAAGCCTTGGTAAGAGTAACTTCATCAGTATATTCCAAATCTCCTCCAACAGGAATACCATGAGCAATTCTAGTTACCTTTACTCCCAAAGGTTTAATCAATTTAGACAAATACATAGCAGTTGCCTCACCTTCAACTCTTGGATTAGTAGCTAAAATAACCTCTTTTACAGTATGATCCATAAGTCTAGCCAAAAGTTCTTTAATTTTTATATCATCTGGTCCAACACCATTCATAGGAGAAATAGAACCATGTAAAACATGATACACACCTTTAAATTCATGAGTTTTTTCCATTGCAACAATATCTCTTACGTCCTCAACTACACAAATAACAGATTGATCTCTTTTAGGATTACTGCAGATAGGACAAGGATCTGTGTCAGAAATATTATAACATTTACTACAATATTTTAAATTGTTTTTAGCCTGAACAATTGATTGTATAAATTCATCTGTCTCTTCTTTAGAGCAATTTAACATATAGAAAGCTAATCTTGCAGCTGTTTTATGACCAATACTAGGTAACCTTTCAAAACTTTCTATTAATTTTTCTATTGATGGTGAATATAATGACATCCTTTTTCCTCTTTTCTTACATAAGTCCTGGTATATTATATTTTCCAAGTTGTGCAGCTTGTGCTTCATCTACTTTTCTTAGTGCTTCATTTACGCAAGTTAATACTAAATCTTCAAGCATTTCAACATCATCTGGGTCAACTGCTTCTTTTTGTAATTTAACTTGTTTTATTTGTTTATCTCCTGAAACTTTAACATAAACAGCACCTCCACCAACTGTTGCATCAAATTCTTTTTGTGCTAATTCTTCTTGAGATTTTGCCATATCTGCCTGCATTTTTTTAGCTTCTTTCATTAAATTTCCTAGATTCATTCCTCCAAATCCTCCCATACCACCAGGGAATCCTCCTCTTTTACCCATAATATCAAACTCCTTTCAAATTCTTTTAAAATAACTATTCGTACTAAATTTTTATTCTATAATATTAAATGGAATATCTGAATTTTTAGCAAAATCCTCTAACTTTTTTTCTGCTGAAAAATTATTATCTGTTTTGTTTGAAGTATCAATATATTTTATTTGCATTTCTTTACCACAAGCCATAGATACCAAATTAGATATTTCCCTAATATTTTCTTGCTTTTCTAAAACTGTTTTCCCAAAAGCTGTAATTCCTTTTGGAAATTGAATTCCTACAATTAAGTCATTCATCTCTACTGCTCTTGTGTTCATTAAATTCGTATATAATACTATTTTTCCATTTTGCTTCAAATCTTTAACTATTTTAGGCCAAGCCTCTTCTATACTTCCTGAATAAGTAGTTTTATTATCTTCTTGTTTAATATTTTTCTTAGTAGTATTCGTAACTTGACTTACATTTTCAGTTTTTTCCATAATTGGATTTGCATTAACATTTATACTGTTACCAGAATTTTGATTAGCATTAAAATTAGCATAAGCTCCAGAACTGTTAATTTGCTGACTTTGTTTTAAAGCAAAACTTTGATTTCTTAAAAAATTTTCTATCTTTGTAAGTCTTTCTTCAATACTTCCATTTCCTATTGGCTCTTCATAACAAAATTTAATCATCCCTGCTTGAAATAAAACATTTCTTTGAGTTGACCATTTCATATTATTCTGTAACTCTGATAAATCATATACAAGTTTTACTAATCTTTGATTTGTATATTTTTCTGCTAAATCTTTTATCATCACTTTTTCATTCTCTGTATATAAATCTAGAGATTTACAAGATTTATAAATTAAAATATCTTTAACATATTTTATCATTTCCCATAAAAAATTATCTAAATCTTTTCCCTGATTTAAAATTTTTTCTGTTGTGTTGATTGCATCTTCTAAATTATATTCTAATATTGCTTTTATGATACTATGAACATATTCTAATTTTGGTATACCAACTAAATCTTTTATTTTATCTTCGTCTATTTTATTCTCACCATCTTGAATACATCTCTCTAAGATAGATAAAGCATCTCTCATAGCTCCTTCTGATAAAACAGCTATGATATTTAAAGCTCCTTTTGTAATTTCAATTTGGCTTTCTTCACATACTATTTCTAATCTTTTAATAATATCTTCATTAGAAATTCTTTTAAAATCAAAACGTTGACACCTAGATAAAATTGTTGCTGGCAATTTTTGTGGTTCTGTTGTTGCTAAAATAAATTTAACATGTTCAGGTGGCTCTTCTAATGTTTTTAGTAATGCATTAAAAGCACCTGTTGAAAGCATGTGAACCTCATCTATAATATATACTCTATACTTTGCTTTCGTAGGTAAAAAATTTACTTCCTCTCTAATACTTCTAATATCTTCAACACTATTATTGGAAGCAGCATCCATCTCTACTATATCTGTTAAAGATCCATTAAGAGCCGCTTTGCATATCTCACATTCGTTACAAGGTTCTCCATCTTTTGGATTTAAACAATTTATTGCTCTAGCTAATATCTTAGCAGAAGATGTTTTTCCTGTACCTCTACCACCATTAAATAAATATGCATGACCAACTCTGTTTGATATAATTTGATTTCTCAATGTTCTTGTAATATGTTCCTGACCAACCATTTCGGAAAATGTTAATGGTCTAAACTTTCGATAAAGTGCTGTGTACCCCATAACTTCACATCCTTTATACAATAAAAAATAGCTGAGCTTAATCTCTCTATAGAGAGTAATTCCACATAAAAATATCTACTTATTGCTGCTTCCTTCCGGACCTGACAAGATTCATAGGTTTCTATTGGATTACTCTCTATACAAAGATTAAGTTCATACTATCCACATTATATAATGAAATATGATTTTTTACAATAGTTTTTTTTAATTTTGTATTCTCTTAAAAATATAACTATCCATATCATTAAACTCTTTTGATGTTACACCACTTGAAACAACATCGTCTATTGGTAATTCTAAAGAAATCGTAGTTTGAAACATCTTTCCTGAATCTAATGATATATTTAAATCAAATTTTAATTTTGACTTTATGCTTTCATTACTTATTTGAGCTTTAGACAATAATTTACTACGTTCAATTTCAATTTCACTAGTTTCATAATTTGTAATATCTTGGATTGAATAACGAAATGCTACAATACCTCCCTGATTAGAAATTTTCATGTTTTTTAAATCAGATTGAACTTCTCCAACATACTCAACTGAATTACATTCATTTTCGGCTGAATTTTTAAAAATTGTCTCTACTTCTACTGCATCAGGATGATAAAATTTAGCAATTCCTATTTGAGGTGCAGCTTCTAGTGAAATATTATTTACAATTATTGATTTTATTGTTTCTTCTTGATCATAGTTTTCATTTTTATCTATATATAGATAAATATCATTATTTTCAAATACATTAAATGCAAAATGATTATTTGCATTTGTTACTTCTTTTTCCTCCCCATCAACTTGGCTAATAACTGAAATCTTAGTTAGTTCAAAAGGCATATTAGTTTCTCCTTCTACATTATACCTTAAAATTATAATTCCAGAGAAAAATAAAATAACTGTAATAATTACTATTACCATAACCAAATGAAATATTTTTGTATTTGTAATACGTCTAATTTTTTCAATCATATATTCTTTCCTTTGCATATTTAATATATGATATTATAAAATATTTTTGGATTTTTGTCAAAATATTCTTTATTCATTACTACTTTTGCCTTCTTCTTTTGTAATTAGTTAGACTTATTTCAATATAGCATTGTTTTCAACATAACATTATCTAAAAAATTTAAAAAATGTCTTAAAATTGATTTTGAAGATAGAAATTTTATTAAAACTGACCAGTAACCTTCTTTTTACTGTCCATACAAACTTCATATATTGTTGAATAATGGTTAGTCCTATTTATTTATTACAATTTCTAAATATATTAAACAAAATTTACATTTTACTTTATTTTTTTCTATTCCTAAGTTCTTTAAAAAACTGTTTCAATATATTTTCACACTCATTTTTTAATATTCCACCTTGAAATTCTACTTGGTGATTAAATTTATAGTCTTCTAATAAATTTAAAACTGAACCAACTGCACCAGTTTTCAAGTCACTAGCTCCAAAATATAATTTGGAAATACGTGATTGTATCATTGCCCCTGCACACATTGCACAAGGTTCTAATGTAACATACATTTCACAATCTATTAATCTCCATGATTGTAATTTTTTACTTGCTTTTTGTATTGATATAATTTCTGCATGTTTTGTGGTATCACATTTGAGTTCTTTTAAATTATGACCTCTTGCTATAATTTTTCCATCTTTTACAATTACAGCACCGACTGGAACTTCGTCCTTTGCATACGCTTTTTTTGCCTCTTTTAAAGCTTCTAACATAAATTTCTCTTCCATATTAATATTTTTATTTATTATTGATTATAATTTATATTTTTCTTTATATTAAATCATAAAATATATAATAAATTTTCTCCTTATATTTAATTTCATTAAAATTATATTGTCTTTATATAAAAAAGTCAACACATTGCAAAATACTCTAAAAGTATAACAATATCTTATGCATCTTTTTTTTGATTTTTATTGAATTTTTTTATAATTAGCTCTATATCAGTATTTTTAATATTATAATATTTACAAATCTGCATCATACATTTTCTTGTAATAATAGAAAAATTTTTTTGACTTTTTTTAACTTTATTTTTTTTCATAAGTAAAACCTCCTCTTTC
>CALXSO010000005.1 GCA_944391155.1 uncultured Clostridia bacterium | reverse complement strand
CTATTCCAATGGAAGAACCAACACCAGCACCTGCACCTCAAGCAGAACCAGTAAAAGTGGAAACGACAGAAACAATCGAACAATTATAAAAAGATAAAAAAGCGACTAGAAATAGTCGTTTTTCTTTTTAAAAAATGATTGACAATCATAATTATGTTATTGTATGATAAAAGTATCAAAAGAAAAGCAGTACAAACAACTTGGTAAAAAAACATTTGTTTGTAGTACGCATTGAAGTAACCATATTTTTGGCATTGTTCATTATAAACAAATGTTAAAAATATGGTTTTTTAGTTTGCTGTAGATAACAAGTAAATAAAGTCAGGACATAGAAAAGAAAGGAATAATGAATGAAAAGAAATTTAAAAATTTTAGTTGCAGTATTTTTATTAACTGCTATATTTGCAACTTCTAATGTTAATGCAGCAACACCAAGATATTGGATTGGTGTAACATTACCAATGTTATCTGGTACTGAGACTAGTAATCAGGCTAGTTACAAAGATATTACAGGACCACAATATAATCATACCTCAGTAGCTATGGATAATCTTTCTGGAGATGATAGAGCCATTAGTGTAAGAACACTAGGAGACCAAAATTCTGAATGGATTTCTTCACCAATTGGATTAACTGTTACTTGGGATAGTACCAAAGCAAAAGGTAACATGAATACTGGAGAGTATAGACTACAAGTTAAAGCTACTAAATCAACACTTTCAACTGTATATTATACGGGAACTTGGTATTTAGATTCAACATACCTATAAAATAATTACTTTCCATGTCCTGCCTTTATTTATTATATCTAAAAGGAGCAATACTATGAATCTAAAAATTTATTTAAAAAACAATTTTCTATCTTTAATTATACTTTTTTCGTTAATAATATGGACAGTTATTTGTGGAATTCAGTATGGAATACACTTGAGTGAGTCTAAAGCTACTTATGAGAAACAAGCTTTAATATGTGAAAATAGTACTGAATCATGGTGTGAATTATATGAAGATGAATTTAAGATGCCAGATACAATTACAATTATGTTTTATATTTTGGCTAATTCAAGTCTATCATATATTCAATGGCTTGCACCATTATTTATAATGGTTGCTGCGCTCCCTTTCTTTCATACATTCTTAAATAGTAAATTTATAACATATGAATTAACCCGTGAAAGCTATCCAAAAACAATTTTAAAGAATATAATAATTGCGGTTAGAAAATGTTTTATTTTGCCAATTATGATAATAGTATTATTTTTAATAAGTTTTGTTCTATCAGGCGGAAATTTAAATGTTGAATATTCATCTGCTCTTTTTTTAGATATACAATTTATTCATAATATTCCATTCTTATTAATTACATATATTATTGTTTTAATTTTACATAGTATATTCTACATAAATATTGGTTTAATCTTTTGTAAAAAAAATAAAAGTTTAATTACTACGATTGTAAAATCTTATATTTGTTTTTTAATATTAGCAATTTTATCTGAAATTTTTCTTGGAACATTTGTAAGCAAAGTCTTGCATCTGAAAGGATATTCCTCTATTTTTAATTTATTAGGTATTTGGTTTTATGTTGATTATCCGAATTTATATTCTGTTATAATTTATTCAATAATTCTTGCTATTGGTAGTTTTATCTTAGTATACTGGGTTTATCGAAACGAGGAAGAGGTGTTGACGTATGCTGAAAAATAGATTTGCTTTTTACAAGCAAAATCTTCATTTCTTTTTTTCCTCAAAGCATTTTCAGTATTTATTAATATTTATGATAATAATAGCAATGTATGGAACCTTTGTATTAACTATATGGAATAACTCTCGGTTAGAGTATTTTGATGCCTATTTAGCAATTTTTAACAACCGTACTTTTATTCTTTTTTTACTCATATTATCTTTACTTACTACAGTTATTGTCAATCAAAATACAATTCATAATGAATTTTATGCAATTCGTTTTCATCATAAAAAAATATTTTTAAAGGAGTATATCATTCAAATTATTTTAATAAATATAATATTATATTTTATGTTGCTGATTATAATATTAATTGGATTGAATATTTTTTGCAGTCACGGATTAGGAATTCATGAAATGTATCCTTATAATATTAACAATGTTGTGTATAGTTCTTTTTTTACTATTAAAAATGCAATTATACTTTTGTGCATTGCAGTTATGAATGGGTTAGTGTTAACATTATTTTCTAGAATTTTTGTTATAATAATAAATTGTATATATTATGTGAGTATATTTTTTGCATCACCAACTCTTATTCTAGGGGAATTAAAATTGAATCTGATAGATAACTTGACGATTCAAAGTTATTCTAGTTTTTTTAACGACATTTTCTTTTCGATTCTCTATATTTTACTTTTAATATTTGCTATTTTTATAATGAAAATTATATGTGAAGAACATATGCGACAGGTGTGATAAGATAATGTTAAAATATATAATTGATAGTGATTTTCAGGGTGTATTAAAACTTAAAAAAAAGTTTTTATTTTTCACGATTCTTATGATTGCTTTTGCCTTTTATAATTTAAAAATATTAGGATTAGATATAGTCGAAACATTTCATAATATTTTAGGGTTGAATGCCGATTGGGACAAGAATATTCTTATAATAATTGTACTCTTAAGTCATGTTTTTATTGCCATTTATTTAGAATTTTTATTATTAGATAAAGATTTCAAGTGGAACACAGAATTATTATTTTTGCGAGTTGATTTAAAAAAATGGTATTTTTTTAAATCAATAAGTACGATTCTTATGACGAGCTTCATTAAAATAATTCAGTTTTTACTGTTTATTATTTTATTACAAATTCCAATTAAAACAATTTGGCTATATTGTTTGAAATTGCTAGTAACCGATATTATATACCTATATATAATTCAACAGATAGCTTTTACATTTTATGTTCTAATATCGATAAAAAGAAATTACTATATAGGTTTATTACTATTATTTATTTGTATGTTTTTTAGAATACCTATTAATATAGTAAACCTTATGAGCTATTTAAAGATATTCATAATAATTACAATCATTCTCATTGTAATAAATTATATTATATTTCAAAAAACGTATATTTCATGCTTTGAAAGGAAGGTAAAATAAATGATAATTGAATTAAAAAATGTTTCAAAAAAATTCGGGAGTTTAGAGATTATAAAGTCGATAAATGTAAAATTTGAAGAAAATAAAATTTATGGTATTATTGGTAAAAATGGATGTGGAAAAAGCGTTCTTTTAAAAATGATTTGTGGATTTTATAAACCATCCAGCGGAGAAGTTTTATTTAATCACGAAAATATAATTAAAAACAAAGTATTTGCTCCAGATACGAGAGCAGTAATTGAAAATCCTTCTTTTCTACCGAATTTAACTGGACAAGAGAATTTAAAATTGTTAGCTAGTATTCAGAATAAGATTTCGGATGAAATAATTGAAAAAACATTAAAAGATGTAAATTTATGGGATGAAAAGGATAAAAAATATTCAACTTATTCTTTAGGTATGAAACAGAAACTTGGAATTGCTCAAGTTTTGATGGAAGATCCAACAGTTATGATATTTGATGAACCCTTTAATGGTATTGATGAAGAATCTAAGAAAAAAATACGTAAATTATTAAAAAAACTAAAGGATAAGATTATCATCATTGCAACTCATGAAAAAGAAGATATTGAACGACTTACCAATGTAACTTATGAAATAAAAGAAGGAAAAATTATACAAAAAAAATAAAAGTAAAGATACTCGTTGAATCATATGTAATCTGCTTCTACGAGTTTTTTTTATGTCATAAGATAGTAAGTAAAGATTTAAACAAAATTGAATTAAAAAATTTTATATCACAGCAAAAAATGGTACAATAATTATATAAAATAATAAGGAGGTATCCAGATGAGTAAATTTATCGATGAAGAACCATCAGAAATTTCATTAAAAAAAGAAGACTTATCGAAAACATTCGAACAGGAATTACAAGACGTTGAAATTAAAATTGTAGAAATTGCTAGGATGTATGAAAAAGATAAAGCAGACACTGTTTTTGTACACATTCTATGTAATGGAAACACGATTTCCATCGACTACTTTTATCGGTTTGGTA
>CALXSO010000004.1 GCA_944391155.1 uncultured Clostridia bacterium | reverse complement strand
TACTGATTATTTTAACCATCTTTTTGCTGTTCATTTTTCTCCTCCTTTTTACTTTTAATTTTCAAACTCTCATCTATATTTGAGAATATAAAAAACAATATTTATTTCATTATAACATTACAATCCTTTTTTTTCAACTTTATTTGATATTTTTTTATTTTTTTTACAAAATATTTGATTTTTTTTATTCGTATTTGTATAATGTGGTTAATATTAATTAATTTATTGAATCGAGGTATATTATGAAAAAATATCCATTAACAATGCCACAAGAATTAATTTGGTTAACAGATAAATTTTATGAATCTACAAGTATATCTAATATCGGTGGAACTTTGTTAATAAACCAAACTGTTGATTTCGATTTATTAGATAAGTCAATTAATCTTTTCATTAAGAAAAATGATGGAATGCGTCTTTCTTTTTATTTTGAAAACGGTATTTTGCATCAATTTGTAAGAGAATATTCTTATGAAAAAATAAATGTTTTTCCTGTAGATTCTGATAAAGAATTGCATGAATTAGAAAATTCATTTATGCAAGATAGGATTGATATTTCTAATTATCCATTATATAGATTTAATATTATAAAATTAAAAAATGGACATGGTGGGTTTAGTATTGTTATGCATCACCTTATTTCTGATGCATGGAGTATGAGCTTACTAGTTAATAAAATTATTGATATTTATTCTTATTTATTAAAAAATAAAGATGTTTCAGAAACTCTAGAACCTTCATATGTTGAGTTTATTGAGGCTGAACAAAAATATTTAAATTCTGAAAAATTTAAAAAAGATAAACAATTTTGGGAAGATAAATTTGATATTTGTCCATCCTGTGTTTCTTTTTCTCAAAAAAATTCTCAAAATGCATCACAACTAGCAAAAAGGAAGGCATTTTCTTTAGAAAACAGTTCTAAAATCACACAATTTTGTAAGGAAAATGATATTTCTATTTTTACATTTTTAATGACTATTTTTTCTATTTATTTATATAGAACTACTGGTGTCCAAGATGTTATTATCGGTTCACCTATATTAAATAGAAATGGACTTAAAGAAAAAAATATGATGGGACTTTTTATTAATACTTTACCAATTAAAATAGAAATATATGACAATCCTTCTTTTAGTTTGTTAGCTAAAAAAGTCTCTGATTCTCAGTTTTCTATGTTTAGGCATCATAAATATCCATATTCTAAGTTATTAGAGTATTTGCGAAATAAATATAAATTTTCTAACAATCTTTATGATAGCATTATCTCTTATCAAAATGCTAGAGATAATTCAAAAGACTCAGATATTAATTATTCAACTAATTGGGATTTTAACGGTTATATTTCTAATAGTTTAGATATTCATATTTATGATTTAGATGATACTGGAATTTTAAAAATATTATATGATTTTAAAGTTGATAAATTTGATGATGATGAAATTGATGATATTCATAGTAGAATTTTACATATGATTGATCAAGTCATGAGTAACAAAGATATCTTGGTTGATGAAATTGAAATTGTTACTCCTTCTGAGAAAAATGATCTTTTATTTAACTTTAATAATACTTATTTAGATTATCCTAAAGATAAAACTATAAATGAATTATTTGAAATGCAATGTAAAGTTAATCCTAATAAAATTGCAATTGCTTTTGGAAATAATACTTTAACTTATGATGAATTAAATAAAAAAGCAAATCAGTTAGCTAATTACTTGCGAGAGGAAAAAGGAATTTCTTCTAATATGTTTGTCGGAATTGTTACTAAACGTTCATTAGAAATGGCTGTTGGTATATTAGCTATTCTGAAGTCTGGTGCTGCTTATGTGCCTATTGATCCGGAATATCCTGAGGAAAGAGTTTCATATATGTTAGAAGATTCTGGTACAAAATTAGTTTTAGTTGATAATTTTACTGAAAATCTTTATGATTTTAAGAACAAAGTTAATATTTGTTTAAATAGTGATATTTATAAGAATTATTCTACACATAATTTAAAAGTTATTAATAAACCTGATGATTTAATGTATTTAATTTATACTTCTGGTTCTACTGGAAAACCAAAAGGTGTTATGCTTATGCATAGAAATGTTAATAATTATTTATCTGGTTTGAAACAGAGAATTGATTTTTCTTGTAATAAAGTTATTGTTTCTGTTACAACTATCTGTTTTGATATATTTGTTACTGAATTTTGGGGTGGTTTATTAAATGGTTTAACTGTTGTTATTGCAAATGAACAGGAACAAAACATTGCCTCTGATTTAAGTAATTTGTGTAAAAAATATAATGTAAATATGATTCAAACAACGCCTTCAAGATTTTCGGCTTTATTAAATGATAATACTGATTTTTTAAATAATATTTCTGATTTGATGATTGGTGGTGAATCTTTGCCTAAAAATTTGTTAAATCAATTACATAAATTTTCTTGGCTTAAAATATTTAATATGTATGGTCCTACTGAAACAGCAGTATGGTCAACTATAAAAGAATCTCCATCAGAAGAAAATATTACTATTGGTACTCCTATTGCAAATACTCAAGTTTATATATTAGATGATAATATGAATTTGTTACCTCCTTATATTCCAGGAAATTTGTATATTGGTGGTGACGGAGTATGTAAAGGATATTATAATAGACCAGATTTAACAAATGAGGTTTTTGTAAACTCTCCTTTTGATGATTCAATTATATATAATACAAAAGATTTGGCATATATTCAAAAAAATGGTGAAATTGTACATTTGGGAAGAAGCGATTTTCAGGCTAAAGTACATGGATTTAGAATTGAACTTGGTGAAATTGAAAATGCTATAATGACCTACCCTTGTATTAATAATGTTGTTGTTTTGCTTCAAGATAATTCGTTAAATGCTTATGTTGTTTCTGATAAGACTATAAAATCACAAGATCTTATCGTTTATCTTATGAAGTCATTACCTCATTATATGATTCCTAAAACTGTAACTCAAATTGATTCAATACCTTTAACACCTAATGGCAAAATTAATAGAAAGAGTCCTGTGTTTAAACCTAATTATCAAATTTCTAAAAATAAACTTCTTCCTAGAAATGATACAGAAGAGTTTCTTTATAGCCTTTTTAAAGAAGTCTTAAGTTTAGATATTGGTGTTGATGATAATTTTTTTGAATATGGTATGGATTCTTTAATGATTATAAAACTTGTTAGCAAATTATATCTTTATAATATTAATTTGGGAATACAGGATTTTTATGATAATCCAACTATAGAATCTATTGCTAAAAAAATTTCTAATACTTCTGATGATAAAATCTCAACCGAATTGTCTACTCAGTATATTACAAGTATTTCGGATATACAAAAGCCTTTGCAGTCTACTTTTAAAAATTCTAATAATGCTATTTTATTAACTGGTGTTACAGGATTTTTAGGTATTCATATTTTGGCATCTTTAATTGATAATTCTAATTCTAGTATATACTGTAGTATTAGAAATAAGAATGGACAGTCTTCTAAATCTAGACTTATTGATAGACTTAATTATTATTTTGATGGTAAATATATTGATTTAATTGATAAAAGAATTTTTGTGGTAGATTCTAATATCACTAATAAAAAATTTGGATTATCTGATGAAGAGTATAACTCTTTGGGAAATAAGATTTCATGCGTTATTCACTCTGCGGCTGATGTAAGGCATTATGGTGATTATAGTTTGTCTGAAAAAATAAATATTGAAGCTACTAATAATATTATTGAATTTTGTCTTAGTTTTGATGCTGTACTTAACCATATTTCAACAATGACTGTTTCTGGCTATGGATTGGTTGAAGTAAATTATAATGGTGTTTTTGATGAGGATAAATTTTATATTAATCAAAAGTATGAAGATAATATTTATGTTAAAACAAAATTTATTGCAGAAGAAGAAATATACAAATCTTTGAGTAAAGGTTTAGTAGCAAATATCTATAGAATTGGTAATTTAACAAATAGATATTCAGATTATAAATTTCAGTTTAATGCTAATGAAAATGGTTTTATTAATAAATTAAAAACAATTAAGAATCTTAAAATGCTACCAATTTCATTAAAAGATTATCAATTAGAGTTGACACCTGTTGATTTATGTTCTGATGCAATTGTTAAACTTGCTATTCATTATCCAATAAAATATAATGTTAATGTTTTCCATTTATATGATGATAATTATGTTTCTATGAATGTAATTATTGATATATTTAATAAGAATGATATAAAGCTTCAATTTGCACAAAATGATGCTTTTGAAAAGGCTCTTGCTTCATTCATTTCTGAATCTAAGAATAAAGATGGTTTAGGTTTTATTGAACAGTTTAATGTTAAAAATTTATTAAGCTCTGATAAAATTATCTTTTCAAGTAATAAAACGGTGAATATTTTGTCTTCTTTAGGTTTTAAATGGAATTCTATTACAAAAGATTATATTAAATTTATAATAAGGGGACTTTAATATGAAAAATTTTTTTAGAAAAATACCAATTAATATGAAGTTAACTTTTGCATGTATTATAGGACTATTAATTGTAGGATTAATTTATTATCCTTTAATTCCTATTCTTCTTAATTATCCACCTGATTCAATTAATAATGACTTTCAGATAAAGGTTAACTTTTTCCATTATACTACTCAGTATATTGCAATTGTATTTTTTGCAATTATTACATTTTTGATAATATTACCTATGGCATTTAGAAAACTGAATAAGATTGATAATATATCTAATTTTGATTTAAAGAAAAATTCAAAAGAATTATTACCTATAATTAAAACTTGTTTTAATTATCCTATAGTTATGCTACTTATATTTTTAATTTTACCTCCACTATTAGTTTTTATAGGTTTACTTATTTTAAAACAAGAATTAGTCTTTTCTTTGAAAGTTACTTTTATAATATTTTCTATGTGTGCTTTACTTGCATTACTTTTGTATTCTTTTAGTCGCTTTCTTTTTGAAACTGTACTAAAGAAAATTAAAATTACTGATTCTATGTATGGAATTAGATTTAATTTAAAGATTAAAATGTTTCTACAGTTGTTACCTTTACTTGTGTTTACTATATTGTTTTCATTTTTAATTTTATATTCTCAAATAACTGAAATTAAAGGTGATTCTTTATTTAATTATTATAAACAGTCTTTGACATCAAGTTTTGAAGATAAGAATGTAGAATCTATTGATGAAGCAAAACAAATTTTAGAAAGTATTAACTTACAATCAAGTGATGATTCACTTTTTATCATCTCTGAAAATGGTGAAGTTTATTACTCTGATGCAAGTTTATCTGATTTCTTTAAAACATATATTTTTGATTTTGAAGATACTCATAATGGCCATACATATGAATACTACGGAAATCCAGTTCAAGGAGCTTTTATTAGAGAAAATATTGATGGGCAAGATTGGATTTTAGGTATTAGGTATTCTGTTTTTACAGATGATACCCTATTTTCAATCATTCCTCTTTTTGCAATTGTATTTTTTGTTAATTTATTATTTATTATTATAATTGCTGTAAATTATGGAAATGATTTAAAAGTAATTTCTAATAATTTGTCTAATATTTCTAATAATTCATCTAATGCTTTGACTTCTAAACTTTCTGTATATTCAAATGATGAAATTGGAGATTTGACTATTGCCTTTAACCGAATTCAAGATTTAAGAAATAGTTACATTAAACAACTTCATGATAATCAGGATACATTAATGGAAAAAGAGCGTTTGGCTTCTCTTGGTCAACTTATTGGTGGTATAGCTCATAATTTAAAAACTCCTATAATGTCTATTTCCGGTGCTGCTGAAGGATTAACGGATTTGATTAAAGAGTATGATGCTTCTATTGATAACCCTCGGTGTTAATTCTCAAGATCATCATGATATTGCAAAGGATATGTCTAGTTGGGTTGTTAAAATAAAAGATTATACAAGTTATATGTCTGATATTATTACAGCTGTAAAAGGTCAAGCTGTTACACTTTCTGAAGCTGATAATGTGACTTTTGATGTGGAAGAATTATTAAAGAGAGTTGATATTTTGATGAAACATGAATTAAAAAATGCATTGATTTATTTAAGAGTTTCGTTAAATGTTCCTGAAAATACTATTCTTCATGGAGACATAAATAGTTTAGTACAAGTAATAAATAATATGATTTCTAATTCAATTCAAGCTTATGAAGGAAAACCAGAACAGAATATTGATTTGTCTATTTCTTTTACTGAGGATAAAAATAATATAATTATCTCTATAAAAGATTATGGACCTGGTTTATCTGATAAGGTTAAAGATAAATTGTTTAATGAAATGATTACTACAAAGGGAAAAAACGGTACAGGTCTTGGTTTATATATGTCTTATTCTACTATTAAAGCTCATTTTAATGGTGATATTACTTTTGAATCAGAAAGTGGAAAAGGTACTACTTTTTATATTACTTTACCTTTATAATGTTATTGATTGTTTTATTTATTATTTGCAAATGTGAGTTTTTACTTTCTTTAATTTGGGTAAAAACTCACATTTATTTATTTTTAACTTTTTTTATTTTTTTGTCTTAATTTATACATTAACTTTTACAAAAACTCTTGCTTTTTATAAAAGTTATTTATATAATATTTTTAAAATAAATTATGGGGAGGTTATTATGAGAATAGGTACGCAAAATATACAAAATCCTGAAAATTATAAATATAAAATTTTGGCAGTTGATGATGAAGAGGGAATTGTTGATTCTTTGTCTATATTTTTAAAACGTTCTGGTTATGATTTTACAGGTGTTACTGATCCAATAAAGGCTGTTGAACTTGTGAAGACTGAACATTTTGATTTGATGATTTTAGATTTCATAATGACTCCTTTTCATGGAGATCAAGTTGTTGAAGAAATTCGCAAATTTAATAAAGATTTATATATTTTATTACTTACTGGTCATAAGGATTTAGCTCCTCCACTTGATACAATTAGAAGATTGGATATTCAAGGTTATTGCGAAAAAAGTGATAAGTTTGATCAATTGTTATTGTTGATTGAATCTGGTATTAAATCTATTGAACAGATGAACCACATAAAAAAAATTAATGATGAATTATCTGATACTTATGAAAAATTAGAACATGCTTATTTGGAATCAATTCAAACTTTAAGATATACTATTGAGGCTAAAGATATTTATACTAGAGGTCATTCTGATAGAGTCGCTGCTTATTCAGTTTTAATTGGTAAAAGATTGGGGTTGTCTGATGATGATTTAAAGACTCTTCAAATTGGCGGTTTGTTTCATGATATTGGTAAAATAGGTGTGCCTGATAGTATTATTCAAAAAGAGGGAAAACTTGATGATGATGAGTATTCTCAGATTAAACAACATCCTAATATTGGTGTTCATATTTTATCAAATGCTAGTATTTTTAAGGATATTTTACCTATTGTAGAACATCATCATGAAAAATATGATGGTACTGGTTATCCAGGAAAATTGGCTGGAGAGGATATTCCTTATTTGGCTAGAATTGCTGCTGTTGCTGATAGTTTCGATGCTATGGCTTCTAAAAGAGCTTATCGTGAAGCTTTACCTATAGATAGGATTATTTCTGAGTTTATGCGTTGTCGTGGTACTCAGTTTGATCCTGATATTGATGATGTTTTTATTGATATTTTGGAAAATCATTTTGATGAAATTAAGGAAATTCAGGAGAAATATAAATAAGTTTGAAGTGCACTCTAAATGTTAAACTTTTTTGTCTAACATTTGGAGTGCACTTTAGTCTTACTCTCTCTCCTTTAATCTAAATCCTTCCGCTATTTCTTCGCAAAATTTTGGGTTCACTTCAGTCCAACTTTCTCTTTTTTAACATTTCATTGATAGACCTACTTTTTGTCTTTCTTTATCAATTTTAATTACTTTTACTTTTACAATATCTCCAACAGATACTACATCTGATGGGTTTTTTACAAATTTATCGCTTAATTCTGAAATATGTACTAAACCATCATGTTTTATCCCAATATCTACAAAGGCTCCGAAATCTATTACATTTCTTACTGTTCCAGTTAGAATCATTCCTTCTTTTAAATCTTCTAGTTTTAATACATCACTTCTTAGAATTGGTTTTGGCATATCTTCACGTGGATCTCTTCCAGGTTTACTTAGCTCTGCGATTATATCTGTTAGTGTCATTTCTCCAATTCCTATCTCTTTTGCTGTTTTTTCAATGTCTATTGTTTTTAGTTTTTGTTTTAACTCTTCTAATTTTTCTTTGTTTCTTAAATCTTCTTTGTTAAATCCTAATTGATTTAATAATTTTTCTGTTGCATCATAACTTTCTGGATGTACTGCTGTTATTTCTAATGGATTATCTCCATCAAATATTCTTAAAAATCCTGCACATTGTTCAAATGCTACTTTTCCTAATTTTGGTACTTTTAATAATTCTTTTCTATTTTTTAACTTTCCGTTTTCGTCTCTATATTTTACTATATTTTTTGCAATTGTGTTGTTTATTCCTGATACATATGATAATAGTGATGGTGTTGCTGTATTTACATCTACTCCTACTTTATTAACACTGTCTTCTACAACTCCTGTTAAACTTTCGGCTAATTTTTTTTTTTTTTCTTTTTGTTGATATTGTCCTACTCCTATTGCTTTTGGATCTATTTTTACAAGTTCTGCTAGTGGATCTTGTAGTCTTCTTGCTATTGATATTGCCCCTCTTATTGATACATTTATATCTGGATATTCTTCTGTTGCAAGTTTTGATGCTGAATATACTGATGCTCCTGCTTCACTTACGATGACATAGTGTACATCTCTTTTTGTTTCTTTTATCATGTCTGATACAAACATTTCTGATTCTCTTGATGCTGTTCCATTTCCTATTGCTATCATGTCTATTTTATCTTTTTCTATTAATTTTAATAGTTCTTTTTTTGCGTTTTCTATATCATTTTGTGGTTCTGTTGGGTATACCGTGGTGTAGTCTAATAATTTTCCTGTTTCATCTATTACTGCTATTTTACATCCTGTTCTATATGCTGGGTCAAATCCCATTACTGTTTTTCCTTTTATTGGTGCTCCTAGTAATAGTTGTTTTGAGTTTTGTCCAAATACTTTTATTGCTTTTTCTTCTGCTTTTTCTGTTAGGTCTGATCTAATTTCTCTGTCTATTGATGGTTCTATTAATCTTTTAAAACTGTCTAGTATCGTTTCTTTTAGCATTTGGGTGAATTGTGTTTCTCCTTTTATTATGTCTTTTTCTATGAATTGTAATATTTTCTCTTCTGGTTTTTCTATTTTTACTTTTAAAAATTCTTCTTTTTCTCCTCTGTTTATTGCTAGTATTCTATGACTTGGTATGTGTTTTATTAATTCTTGAAATTCTGCGTACATCTCATAGTTTGATTTTTCTTCTTTTGCTGATTTTGTTACTATGCTTGCTTCTCTGTAGCATAGCCTTTTTATTTCTTTTCTGTATTTTGGATCGTCTGATATATTTTCTGCTATTATATCTAATGCACCTTGTATTGCTTCTTCTGCATTTGCTACTACTTTGTCTTTATTTTTCTTGTCTTCTTCATTTAATTTGTCTATGTTTATGTATTCGATTGAAATTTCTTCTATTGGTTTTGTTTCTTTTTGCTCTATGATTATTTCTGCTAATGGTTCTAATCCTTTTGCTTTTGCTACTGTTGCTCTTGTTTTTTTCTTTTGTTTGTATGGTCTATATATGTCTTCTACTTCTGCTAATGTTTTTGCTATTGCAACTGCTTGTAATATTTCGTCTGTTAATTTTCCTTGCTCATCTATTGATTTTACAACTTCTTCTTTTCTTGTTTCTAGGTTTCTTAGGTAATTTAATCTTTCTCCTAAGTCTCTTAGTATTTCGTCACTTAATCCTCCTGTTACTTCTTTTCTATAACGTGCTATGAATGGAATTGTGTTTCCTTCGTCTATTAATTTTATTGCTGATTCTACTTGTTTTTCTTTTACGTTTAATTCTTCTGCTATTGTTTTTATAATTTTATCCATTTTCTTTTCCTTTCTTGTTCTATTTTGAAAAAAATAGAACTGCTTTTACTTAACAGTTCTATTATAGCAATCACTAATATTTTAGTCAAATCTTTTTTGCAATTACATCTATAATCTATTTGTGATATGTTACAATTCAGATTTCATTTTGTAGAGTAGTCTGAATTGTTGATCTATAAGTATTTTTTTGTTAAAAATTAGTAGGTAGATCTAAAGCTTTTTTTGCAAAAAATACTTATATATCAACATTTCAGACGGATTACTTTTATGCCATATTAGGCTTCTCTTAATTTTCTTTTTTTATTTTTTTATTAGAATTCTACTAAAATTTTTTCCGGTTGTTTATTTTGTTTCGAATTTAATGTAATTTAATCTCTTTTTACTTACATTTTTAAGATAGAATTTATATAAATTATCTATTACTTCTTGCTTATTTATTTCTTGCTCTTTTGCTTGATTGACCATGATTTTAAAGTCTACTAAATATAGTTTTACATTTAGATCTGGTACAATTTTAAAATTCGATTTTTCATAAAATTTGATTCTTTTTAGTGCTATATTTTTTTCTTTTTCATTTTCTATATATTCTGGATTTTCAACCTCTAATAAGATTCCCTTTTTTTCTGAATATTTTTCTTTTAGCTCTTTTAATATTTTTGTTCCTATTCCTTGACCTCTATTTTCTTTATATACTGCTAAAAATGTTACTAAAACATATTCTTCTAAATCAGCTACAAGGCAATAACCTTTTTTTATTTCTTCTTCTTCAAAGATAAATACTTGTTCATTATTTTTTAATATTCTTCTTCTAAATCCTTCTAAATTTGGTCTTTCATTGCTAGGGAAATCTTGTACAATGTGTTTTCTATATAAATCTTTAAATTCTTGTATTTTTACTTTTTTTAGCATTTGAATTTTCCTTTCATTTTTTGTTTTTATGTGTTATTTGTTTTTATGTCTTTTTAATTACTTTATTATTGTTTTTTTGTTTTTTGGGTTTGATTATTATTTGTTACATTTTCAATATTTATTGATTTTAATTTTTTGATTTATGTGATTTTATTAATTTTTTTAGTTTTTCTTTATTTATTATTCTACTCCTAAATATTCATTATATGTAACTTCTCTATCTATCATTTTTCCGTCTTCTTTTATGTCTATAATTCTATTTGCAACGGTTTGAGTTAATTCATGGTCATGTGATGTGAATAAGATATTTCCTGTAAATTTTTTCATTCCTTCGTTTAATGCTGTTATACTTTCCATATCTAAATGGTTTGTTGGTTCGTCAAATATTAGAAAGTTTGCTCCTGATAACATCATTTTTGATAGTACACATCTAACTTTTTCCCCTCCTGATAGAACTTTTACTTCTTTTAGTGCCTCATCTCCTGAAAATAGCATTCTTCCTAAGAAACTTCTTACATATGTTTCGTCTGGGTCTTTTGAGTATTTTCTTAACCATTCTGTTATGTTTTCGTCTGTTTCGAATAAGTAGCTGTTGTCTTTAGGGAAATAGTCTTTTGTGATAGTTGTTCCCCATTCTATTGTTCCTTCGTCTGGTTCCATTTCTCCTGCTATTATTTGGAATAGCACTGTTTTCGCAAGCTCATTATCTGCTAAAAATGCTATTTTATTGTCTTGCTTTACTGTAAATGATATGTTGTCTAATAATTTTACTCCATCTACTGTTTTTGTGATATTTTTTACTTGTAAAATTTCTTTTCCTGGCTCTCTGTCTGGTTTAAAGTCTATATATGGATATTTTCTGTTGGATGGCTTTATTTCATCTAATTCTATTTTTTCTAATGTTTTCTTTCTTGATGTTGCTTGTTTTGATTTTGATGCATTTGCACTAAATCTTGCTATAAATTCTTGTAATTCTTTTATTTTTTCTTCTTTTTTCTTGTTTTGTTCTCTTGCTTGTTTTAATGCTAGTTGACTAGATTCATACCAAAAATCATAATTTCCTGGATATACTTTTATTTTTCCAAAATCTACATCAGCTATATATGTACATACTTTGTTTAGAAAATATCTGTCATGTGATACTACTATTACTGTGTTTTCGTAATTTATTAGAAATTCTTGTAACCAGTTTATGCTTTTTACGTCTAAGTCATTTGTTGGTTCGTCAAGTAGTAATACATCTGGGTTTCCAAATAGGCTTTGTGCTAAAAGAACTTTTACTTTTTCTCTTGGTTCTATTTCTTTCATATATTTGTAATGGCTTTCTGGTATGATTCCTAAATCATTTAATAATATTGATGCATCTGATTCTGCATTCCAACCATCTAGTTCTGCAAATCTTTCTTCTAATTTTGCTGCTTTCATTCCATCTTCTTCTGTGAAATCTGGTTTTGCATATATTGCTTCTTTTTCTTTCATAATTTCATATAATTCTTTGTTTCCCATTAATACTGTGTCTATTACTGTATTTTCTTCATATGCAAAGTGATTTTGCTTTAAAACTGATATTCTTTCTCCTTTATCAATTGTTACATCTCCTTTGCTTGGTTCTATTTCTCCTGATAGAACTTTTAAAAAGGTTGATTTTCCTGCACCATTTGCTCCTATGATTCCATAACAGTTTCCTTTTGTAAATTTTATATTGACATCTTCAAATAGTACTCTCTTTCCAAATCTTATTGTAACTCCGTTTGCACTTAACATTGCTTCTCCTCCTTTTTTATCTTTTGTATTATACACTATTTGTTGCTTAAATTCAACTATTCTGTTGTTCATGTCTAAATAAAAAGTTATTATTTAGTTATAATTTGGACTTTATTTTGTAGAGCAGCCTGAAATGTTAATATATAAGTATTTTTTGTTGATGACTAATATGTAGATCTAAAGCTTTTTTTTGACAAAAAATAATTATGCATCAATATTTCAGGTGGATTACTTTTATGTTATGCTGAGTAGTATTACTATTTATTATGATATTAGAATAATCTGTCATTTATTTGCTCTCGATTTTGATAATTTGATTGCTTGTGTGATTTGAGGTTTTTATGTTATTTGTTGTAAATTAAAAAGAGATTATTTTCACATAATTGCTAAAATAATTCTCTTTTTAAAAATAGTCTTAAATTATTAATGTTTAATTATTGCTATTTTTTAATCATTGTCTGTAAAAAGTAGTTTTATTCCCCATAATCCAGAGATTCCAACTAATCCGTATACTATTCTTGAAATTACTGTCATATCTCCAAATAGTGCTGCTACTAAATCGAATTTGAATAATGCTATTAATCCCCAGTTGATTGCTCCTATGATTATAAGTAGTAAAGCTATTTTATCTATTACTTTCATGTTGCTCTCCTTTCTTTACTTTATATGTTAATTAAATGATAAACATTTTACTGTATTTTTATTTATTTTGTACAGTTTCTTTTGTTTTTATTCTATTTTTTTCTTTTTTTTTGCTGTATTTTCTATAGCTTTTCTGGTTTCATATATAACTAAAAAAATCTATTAATAGTAATTTCTAGAAATTTTGAAATTATATTAATAGATTTTATATGCTTCAATTTTATTTGATTATCTTGTTTTAATTTAGTTTTATTTTTTAGGTTTGTTCAAAAATTTTTATAGATAACTTTCGCTTTTATTGATTTTTTCTATTGTCGAAATATTCATAATCTGGATAATCTGCTCTGTCAAATTTTAATATATCTTCATCTTTAACAGTGTCATAAGAATATGTGTAGGTTATTTCATCTGTTTTCTTTAAGTTGTTTTCATCTGTACCTTCGTAAATTTCGTTTTTTATGATATGATTATCTTCTAAATCAATATAGTAATATTCTTTTTCTACTTTTTCTACAACATTTTTATTTAATAAAGATACTTTTATGCATTCCTTTCCGTTTATTTCTTCTTTTCCACAATATTCATAATCAGCTCCTGCATTGCTATTTATTAATGTCATAAAACTTTCATCTTTTAATACTTTTGTGTTCTTATCATTTTCGTCTAAATTGTTATTATTTACCGTTATCTGCTTTTGATTGTCTAAAATAGTTATTAATTCAGAATTTTCTTTGTTGTATAGTACTTTTCCTATTACTTCTGAGTCAGAGTTTTTTGTAATGCTATATATATAATTGTCTTTTATATATTGTTCATATGTTTGATTTTCATAATTTCCATTTTCACTTGATACTTCTTCTGTTATTTTCATATTTTCTGTTTCTTTTCCTGAATTTAATAAACTCTTGACTTTTTCTAATGAATATGTAGAATTTTTGTAAATGATTACTCCTGCAATTATTGCTACAATTATTATTATTACAAATATTAAAACAATCATAGATTTCTTTTTTCCCATTTTACCCCCCTTTATCTAACTAAAACTTTGATAAATATATAACTATTTATTTTAAAATTATTATAGCATAAGTTTAAATTTATTGTATACATCCAGTTAAAAAAAGTTATAAAATATCTATAAGATGTTTAATTGTGTTGGTGCATAATGGGTTTAAATCATGCATAAGTTGATTAATCTACCTAATATTATTTTTATACTTTTTTATTATATATGTAAAAAGCTAAATTTTGGATACTTTTTGTGTATTTTTACTTTTACTTGTATATTAACTAAACATATCTCTTTTCTTAAGCCACCATGTTACTATTAGAGTTGTTACTACTGCTAATGTTATCATAATTGCAAATCCAAATGGATTACCTTCAAATGGCAATTTTACATTCATTCCCCAAAAACTTGAAATCATTGTTGGTACTGCCAAAACAATTGTTATTGATGTTAATGTTTTCATTACACTATTTAGATTATTTGATATTATTGATGCATATGCATCCATTGTACCATTTAAAATATCACTGTAAATTCTTGCCATTTCTATTGCTTGTCTGTTTTCTGTAATGGCATCTTCTAGTATATCTTCGTCATCATCATATAGTTTTATTATTTTTCCCCTCATTGTTTTTTCCATTACTAATTCATTTGATTTTAGTGATGTTCTAAAATATACTAAGCTTTTTTCTAAGTTTAATAATTTTAGCAATTCTTTGTTTTTCATTGAGTTTTTTAGTATGTATTCTGCAATTTCTGTTTCTTTGTTTATTTGCTTAAGATGTGTTAAGTAATATGATGAGTTTAAGTATAATATTTGAAAAATGAATCTTGATTTTTTGTATGTTTGAAAGTTTTTTATTTTTCTTTTTTCAAAGTCTTCTATAACTCTATTTTTTCTTAATGATACTGTTATAAAAAAGTCATCTCTTACTACTATCATTCCAAGAGGCATTGTTGTATACATTTCATTTTCTTCATGTTTTTCTATAATTGGCACATCTACTACAAATAAGATTGTATTGTCATCTTCTTCTGTGTCAACTCTGGCTTTTTCTTCAAAGTCTAATGCGTCTCTTATGAAATCCTCTTCTATTCTTACATTTTCACATACTTTTCTTATTTCTACTTCTGATGGGTTTACGAGGTTTATCCAACTTCCTTTTCTGAATTCTTTTATTTCTTCTAGATTTCCTGTCTGTATATCTGTATTATATATTTTTAACATTTTCACCCACCTCTTTCATTTTTACATAATTTTATTTTACATTCTAAATATATCAATGTCAATACTTTGAAACTATTTCATAAATTATCTTGAAACTAAATATTATATATAATATAATCAAAAATAATATTAACATTTTTTTGAATTAAATTATGTTTTTTATTTTTAAAATACTTTGTTTGTTAAGTATTTTAGAAAGGAGTTTTTATGAAAGATTTGGTTTTTAAAGGCTGTGGTACAGCTATTGCAACACCTTTTACTAATGATGGTGTTAATTTTGAAGAATTTGGGAGGTTATTAGATTTTCAGCTTTCTAATGGTATTGATGCTATAATTGTTTGTGGTACGACGGGAGAATCTTCCTGTATGACTACTGAAGAAAAAAAGGAAACTATTAAGTTCGCGATTGATAGAGTTAATAAAAGAACTAAAGTTATTGTTGGTACAGGTAGTAATAATACTCTTACTGCAATTGAAATGTCTAAATATGCTGAAAGTGTTGGTGCTGATGCTCTTTTGGTTGTTACTCCTTACTATAATAAGACTACAAGTCAAGGTCTAATAGCTCATTATACCGCAATTGCGAATTCTGTTCAGATTCCAATTATTTTATATAGTGTTCCTAGTAGGACTGGTGTGAATATTGATTCAAAAACTTGCTTGGAACTTTCTAAGATTAAAAATATTGTTGCTATTAAAGAGGCTAGCGGTAATATCTCTCAGATTGCAAAAATTGCAAGTTTGTGTGGAGATGATTTGTATATTTATTCAGGTAATGATGATCAAATTCTTCCTATTCTTTCTTTAGGTGGAAAGGGTGTTATTTCAGTTCTTTCTAATGTAATGCCAAAATTTACTCATGAGTTAACTTATAATTTTTTTGATGGTAATCTTTCTGTTGCTACTAAAATGCAGTTGGATGCTTTAGATTTAATTGATGCTTTGTTTTGTGAGGTGAATCCTATCCCTGTTAAATATGCTTTAAATTTGATGGGGTTTGATTTTGGAATTCCTAGATTGCCTTTAGTCGAATTGTCTGATTCAAATAAGGAAAAAATGAAAACTGTTTTGAAAAAATATAATTTAATTTAATTATTTGAAAATTATATAGAGATTAGATGTTAATAGATATTATTAGATATATTAAAAATAATTGTTAAATAAATTTTGATGAGATTAATTTGAAAAATTTTAAAATATTATAAATAGTTCTAAATTAATTTTGAAAATATAAATTTAAAAAATATGAAAAAAGATGTGAAGGAGATTTAGTAATGAATGTTTTATTGAATGGTGCATTGGGTAAAATGGGAAGTGAAATTATAGAAACTGCAAAGAAATATGATGATTTTAATATCGTTTGTGGTTTTGACAAAACTGAATTTTATGATAAGGATTTTCCTATTTATTCCGATATTGAAAAAATTAATGAAGAAGTTGATGTAGTTATAGATTTTTCTGTTCCTGTGGCTACTTTTAAAATTTTGGATTATGCTAAGCAAAAGCGTATTCCTATTGTTATTGCTACTACTGGTTTTTCAGATACGCAGTTACTTGAAATTAAAAATTTGTCTAATACTTTGCCTATTTTTAGAAGTTCTAATATGTCTTTAGATATAAATTTAATGGCAAAGTTAGTTCAAAAAATTGCTGAAGTTTTGAAGGATAGTGATATAGAAATTATTGAAACACATCATAATAGAAAGGTTGATAGTCCTAGCGGTACTGCTATTTTGCTTGCTGATGCTATAAACCAGGTGTTTAATAATGAGAAGGTATATGACTTTGATAGAATGCAAAAAAGAGAAAAGAGAAGTAAAAATGAAATTGGTTTTTCTTCTGTTAGAGGTGGTAATATCGTTGGTGAACATACTGTTAAATTTTTTAGTGAAAATGAGACTTTAGAAATTACTCATACTTCTTATTCTCGTCAAGTTTTTGCAGAAGGTGCTTTGAAGGCTGCTAGATTTATTGTTACTAAAGAATATGGTCTTTATGATATGAATGATTTATTGGATAAATAGTAATTATTGTTATTATTAAATATGATTTTATTTGAATGTTTAAAGGTCTTTTACTACTAAATAAAGTTAAGATAAATCTTTTTTGATAATATGATTTTTTGGTAGATATGTTTTTTATTACTATGTAAAGTTAAGATTTTGTTGAGTAGTTTGATAGGCTGATATATATTTTTAAACTAAAAAGGCTTATCTAAAGTCATGCTTTGATGCTTTGACTTAAATAGCCTTTTTAGTTTTTAGCTAATTATTTATTTTAGTTTTTAGCAA
>CALXSO010000003.1 GCA_944391155.1 uncultured Clostridia bacterium | reverse complement strand
TACCTGAATTTTATAGAAGAAAGGAGAAAAAAATGGTTAAGAAGACAGATAGAAAAATGGAAAGAGAAAGAAGACATTTAAGAGTTAGAAGAAAAATATCTGGAACAGCAGAAAGACCAAGATTATGCGTATATAGAAGTAATACTAATTTATATGTACAAATAATTGATGATGTTGCTGGGAATACTTTAGTTAGTGCTTCAACACTAGATAAAGATGTAAAAACAAAATATGCAAATAAAGAAGCAGCAAAAGAATTAGGTGCATTAATAGCAAAGAAAGCAAAAGCAAAAAAAATTGAAACAGTAGTATTTGACCGTGGAGGATACATATATCACGGAGTAGTAAAAGAACTTGCTGAAGCCGCAAGAGAAGGCGGATTAAAATTCTAGTAGATAAATTATAGAAGGAGACAATCTAAAGTAAAAGTCATTAATATATCGCAAGGTGGAAACATTCTTTTTAGTGGAATGATTTGAAAAATTGTTGAGACTTGTTCTTTAATAGATAAACTCGATAAATGGTGCACACTAAGTGATATGAGACAATAGTTGAGATTTGTCCCTTGACAATAGTAAAAGAAAAGGAGGGAATAAATAACCAATGGAAGAAAAAAATGAATTAAAGGAAAAAGTAGTTGCCATAAACAGAGTTGCAAAAGTTGTAAAGGGTGGTAGAACATTCAGATTCAGTGCAGTAGTTGTTGTTGGTGATGAAAACGGACACATTGGTGTAGGAAATGGTAAAGCAGCTGAAGTTCCAGATGCAATAAAAAAAGCAATCCAAGAAGCAAAGAAAAACTTAATAGAAGTTCCAGTTGTAGGAACAACAGTACCTCATGAATTTGTAGGAAAATTTGGAAGTGCAAAGGTATTATTAAAACCAGCTGAAGTTGGTACAGGAGTTATTGCAGGAGGAAGCGTTAGACCAGTATTGGAACTTGCTGGATATAAAGATATAAGAACAAAAGTTATAGGAACAAACAATCCTAGAAATGTTGTGTATGCTACAATAGAAGGATTAAAATCTATGCAAACAATAGAGCAAGTTGCTAAAAAAAGAGGTAAAAAAGTAGAAGATATATTATAATAATAAAAAACTATTGATATATTTTTGAAAAAATTATAAAATAGGAACATAAAGGATTCATAGAATAAGGAGGTGCAAGCAGGTAATGAAATTAGGAGAAATAGAGTCAACTACAAAAAAGATCGCTAGAAAAAGAGTTGGTCGTGGAATTGCTTCTGGATTAGGAAAAACATCTGGAAGAGGACATAAAGGACAAAAAGCAAGATCTGGTGGTGGAGTAAGACGTGGTTTTGAAGGAGGACAAACACCATTATATAGAAGATTACCAAAAAGAGGATTTACTAATATTCATGCTAAAACATATACAGAAGTAACATTAACAATGCTTAATAAATCAAAAGCTACAGATGTTACTGCTGAAACACTATTAGCAGAAGGAATTATCGGAAAAATCAATGATGGAATCGTAGTACTTGCAACAGGAAAATTAGAGAAAAAATTAAATATTAAAGCCGTTAGATTTACAGCAAAAGCAAAAGAAGAAATAGAAGCTTTAGGCGGAAAGGCTGAGGTGATATAGTTGTTTAAAACAATAGCGAACGCGTTAAAAACACCAGAAGTAAGAAAAAAATTATTATATACATTATTATTAATTGTAGTATTTAGATTGGGGTGTTACATTTCAGTTCCAGGAGTTGATAATATTGCATTAAATGAAGCAATGTCTTCAAGTGATGGAATTGCAGGATTAATAAACATTATTTCAGGAGGTGCTTTTTCAAGATTTTCTGTTTTTGCAATGTCTATTAGTCCATATATTACTGCTTCAATTGTTATACAATTATTAGCTATGATAATACCATCTTTAGAAAGACTAACTAAAGAAGGTGGAGAACAAGGAAGAAAGAAAATTAATAGATATACTAAAATTTTAACAATTATTCTTGCAGTTGTTGAGGCAGTTGGTATATTCTTATCATATAGTGCATCAGGAGTTTTTGTTGATACTACTTTCTTAACAGGGGCAGTTGTAGTAATAGGTTTAGTTGCAGGTACTGCAATTTTAATGTGGCTTGGAGATCAAATTACAAACAAAGGAATTGGAAATGGAATTTCTATACTTATTTTTGTAGGTATAATTGCAGGATTACCAAGCTTTGTAACAACATTATGGAATTTAATAATGACAAGTAATGGATTTAGTACAACAGGATTATTGCTTGCAATAGGAATTTTGATTGGAGCAGTTATATTAATAGCTGGAGTTGTATTTGTACAACAAGCAGAAAGAAGAGTTCCAGTTCAATATTCTAAAAAAGTAGTTGGAAGAAAAATGATGGGAGCTCAAAATACACATATACCATTGAAGTTAGCAATGGCTGGTGTAATGCCTATAATTTTTGCTTCATCATTTATGACATTTCCTGCAATGATTATTCAAATTTTTGTTAGTGATATAGCTTCACAAACAGGATTTTTAGCAGGATTATATAAATTTTCAATTGCTACATCATCATCAAGTGTAGGAATTGGATATTCAATAGCTAATGCTTTAGTATACTTATTATTAATTGTTGGATTTACATTTTTCTATACTTATGCTACATTTAATCCAGCAGAAGTGTCAAATAATATTAAGAAAAATGGTGGATTTATTCCAGGAATTAGAGCTGGTAAACCAACAACAGAATATTTATCATCAATAATATCTAAATTAACTTGGTTCGGAGGATTATTCTTAGCAATTATAGCTATAATTCCAATGTTCTTGAGATTCACAAATTTAAATATTGCATTTGGTGGTACTTCAATATTGATTGTTGTAGGTGTGGCATTAGAGACTGTTCAACAATTGGAATCACAATTAGTAATGAGGCATTATAAAGGATTCTTAGAATAATAATAAATAAAAAATTAATAGTTTAAGGTGGGTCTTGAATTATTAATTTTTTTTTAATTGATTATCTATAAAATGAAGTATAAATTGTAACAATCTAGTATTTAATAGAAAAAAGTATTTGAAAAATCCTTGAAAAAATAGCTTTTTTGTAGTAGAATAATTGAGTATAAAAATAAAATAAAGGAGAGCGTTAAGTATGATAATAATAATGTTAGGTGCTCCTGGAACAGGTAAAGGAACAGTTGCAGGCATTTTACAAGAAAAAATGGGGATAAAACAAGTTTCAACAGGTGATATTTTTAGACAAAATATACAAGATGGAACAGAGTTAGGTAAAATAGCTGATAGTTATATTTCTAAAGGTAATTTAGTACCAGATGATATAACAATAGATATAGTTAAAGATAGACTAGAAAAAGATGATGTAAAAAATGGTGTGATATTAGATGGTTTTCCAAGAACAGTAGTTCAAGCAGAAGCATTAGATAGAATATTAGCTGAAAATGGAAAAAAAGTAGATTTAGTAGTTAATCTTACAACACCAGAAGAAGAAATTATAGAAAGGATTGTAAATAGAAGAATTTGCTCAAACCCAGATTGTAAAACTATTTATAATTTACAGTTGAATCCACCAAAGCAAGAGGGAATTTGCGATAAATGCGGTTCAGAATTAGTACAAAGAAAAGATGATACAGCAGATACTGTAAAATTAAGAATTAATACATATATGGATCAAACAAGTCCATTAATTGAATATTATAAAAAACAGGGAAACTTATATGAAGCATTAGTTAGTAAATCAATTAACAAAATGGGAAAAGACGTTGCAGATGATATAGTAAAAATGTTTTAATGATTAATAAGTACTACAATTAATAGTTAATAGTTATTATTAATTGTATTATAAATTTTAAATGATATTTTGATTAATATAGTTTTATGAATAGCAAATATTCCAGATATAGAAACTTAGATGTTACAATTTTATCTAGTAAAAAATGAGATGTAAAAAGATTGATATATAAATATTTCTAAGAAAGATTTATATATCGACTTTTTGAACTTTTATTTGATTTAAGTTTTAGTGATAAAGTGGTTTGATTAGTATAGAATAAAGAATTTAGAAAAGAGGTAATAATTTTGGTAACTATAAAATCAAAAAAAGAGATAGAATTAATGAAAGAAGCTTGTAAGGTTGTTGCTTTAACATATGAGGAATTAGAAAAAAAAATTAAGCCAGGTATGACTACATATGAATTAGATCAAATAGCTGAAAGTAAAATGAGAAGTTTAGGAGCAATTCCTGCTGAAAAAGGATATGATATAGGTATAAGGGGGATTCCTAAATTTCCTGCTTCAATTTGTGTATCAATAAACGATGAAGTAATTCATGGAATTCCTTCAAAGCATAGAATTATTAAAGAAGGAGATATTGTTAGTGTTGATACAGTAGCTTTAAAAAATGGATTTAATGGTGATGCGGCAAGAACTTTTGTAATAGGAAAGGTACCAAAAGAAACGCAAAGATTGGTTGATGTTACAAAACAAGCTTTTTTTGAAGGAATAAAATATGCTAAAAAAGGAAATAGAATTGGTGATGTATGTCACGCAATTGGTGAATATGTTCATTCACAAGGATTTTCAGTTGTTAGAGAATTTCAAGGTCATGGAATAGGAAGAGAAATGCACGAAGATCCTGGGATTCCAAATTACGGAAAAGCAGGAAGAGGAATTAGATTAGAACCAGGAATGACGCTTGCAATTGAACCTATGGTAATACAAGGAAAACCTAATATTCTAGAACTTGATGATGGTTGGACAATTGTTACAGAAGATGGAAGCTTGGCTGCACATTATGAAAATACAATTTTAATTACAGAAAAAGAGCCAGAAATATTGACAATTCTTTGAAGATAGTGTATACTATAATAGTTATTATGCGTAATTGTCAAAAAATACAAAAAATAAACATAAATTACTCTTTATAGGAGGGGAGAATTTTGGCAAAAGAAGATGTTATAGAGGTTGAAGGGACAGTTGTTGAAGCTTTACCTAATACCAATTTTAAAGTAGAATTAGAAAATGGGCATCAAATATTAGCTCATATTTCTGGAAAACTTAGAATGAATTATATTAAAATATTACCAGGTGATAAAGTAAAAGTTGAGCTTTCACCATATGATTTAACAAGAGGACGTATTACTTGGAGGGCAAAATAAAGCTATAGGAAAAATAAAACTATAATTATATCGTAATATTTGTATAAAATCTAAGAAAGAAAGGCTTTAAACCAATAAAGTATTTGAAAGTACTTTAAATAATAAAAGTTTAGAATTAACCCATATATATATTTACACAAAAGAAAATTGGTAATATGAAACATATTATTAAAATTTTCTTTTTCGTGATAATTTAAGGAGGTGCTAAAAGTGAAAGTAAGACCATCAGTAAAGAAAATATGTGACAAATGCAAAATAATAAAAAGAAAAGGGGTTATTAGAGTAATTTGTGAAAACCCTAAACACAAGCAAAGACAAGGTTAATTCCTTATTAAAAATGTTTATAACACAAATTGGGTAGCGGCTGGGAAACGATTGAAGTTTCTTTATCAAATTTGTGTTTATATATATGTTTTAAAGTAGCTAAAGGCCACTTTAATAGTGCATTTCAACTTTAGTTACAAAAACAAATTTAAAAAATAAATTTGGAGGTGCAAAAAGATATGGCTCGTATCGCAGGAGTAGATTTGCCTAAAGAGAAAAGAGTAGAAGTAGGGCTTACATATATCTATGGAATAGGTTTATCAAGCTCACAAAAAATCTTAGCAAAAGCTGGAGTTAATCCAGATACTAGAGTAAAAGATTTAACAGATGAAGAAGAAAATTCAATAAGAAAAATTATCGATGAATCATACAAAGTAGAAGGCGATTTAAGAAGAGAGGTTGCTTTGAATATAAAAAGACTTACAGAAATTGGATGCTATAGAGGATTAAGACATAGAAGAGGATTACCTGTAAGAGGTCAAAGAACAAAAACAAATGCTAGAACCAGAAAAGGTCCTAGAAAATTAGTAAGTAAAAGCAAAAAATAATAATTTTCCAAAACAAGGAGGGAATAGTTAAAAATGGCTAACAAAAATACAACTAGAAAACCAGTAGCTAGAAGAAATAGAAAAAACATTGAAAAAGGTCAAGCACATATACATTCTAGTTTTAACAATACAATTGTTACAATTACAGATACACAAGGAAATGCAATTTCATGGGGAAGTGCAGGTGGATTAGGATTTAAAGGTTCTAGAAAAAGCACACCATTTGTTGCAGGACAAGTAGCTGAAACAGCTGCTAAAGCTGCAATGGAACATGGCTTAAAAACAGTTGAAGTATTTGTTAAAGGACCAGGTTCAGGAAGAGAAGCTGCTATCCGTGCACTTCAAACAGCTGGATTAGAAATCAGTGCTATTAAAGACGTAACACCAATACCACATAATGGATGTAGACCACCAAAAAGAAGAAGAGTATAGATTAAATAGAATAAAATGTGACAAATTTAAACAAAGGTTAATCATTAATTTATAGGATAAAACATGAATCCTAATGGAGATAAACCAAAAGTAAAATATGTCAACGTAAAATTAGAACAGGTGATAACTTGAAACAATGGAAAATCAGTAAATCACATGGGAGGATATTTTTTGAACCCTAGTGGAGATGACCTGTAGGCAAGGTGAATCCCCTGTCCTTAGAAAAAAGAAAGGAGAAATAAAATGGCTAGATATAAAGACGAGCAATGTCGTATTTGTCGTAGAGAAGGTCAAAAATTGTTCTTAAAAGGTTCAAGATGTTATTCTGACAAATGTAGTATTTCTAGAAGAAATTATGCACCAGGACAACATGGACAAAAAAGAGCAAAATTATCAGAATATGGTACTCAATTAAGAGAAAAGCAAAAAACAAAATCATATTATGGAGTTGGAGAAAAACAATTTAGAAAATATTTTGAAATGGCTTCTAATATAAAAGGTGTAACAGGTGAAAACTTATTACAAATTTTAGAAAGTAGATTAGATAATGTTGTTTATAGATTAGGATTTGGATCATCTAGAGCACAAGCTAGACAATTTGTTAATCATGGACAATTTGAAGTAAATGGTAGAAAAGTAAATATACCATCATATTTAGTAAAACCAGGAGATGTTATTACAGTTAAAGAAAATAAAAAAGATAACGCTACACTAAAATTAAATATAGAAGAAACAGCTTCTAGACCAGTTCCAGCTTGGCTAGAAAAAGATTCTGAAAACTTAAGCGGTAAAGTAATAAGATTAGCTGCTAGAGAAGATATCGATTTACCAATCGAAGAACATTTAATAGTAGAGCTTTACTCAAAATAATAATATTTAAAAGTAAGTGTAAAGGTTTTATCAAAACTTTAAAATTTTACTTAAAAAAGCCTATAGAGTTTAAAAAGATTGAGAGCGTTTCTCTCAAATTAGGAGGTAAAAATGATAGAATTTGAAAAGCCAAATATTGAATGTTTAGAGGTTGATGAAGAAAATAATTATGCAAAATTTGTATGTGAACCATTAGAAAGAGGATATGGTGTAACAATTGGAAATTCATTGAGAAGAATATTACTTTCATCACTTCCAGGATGTGCTATTACTAGTGTAAAAATTGATGGAGTGTTACACGAATTTTCTACAATTCCAAATGTTGTAGAAGATGTTCCAGAAATTATTGTCAATTTAAAAAATGTAAGATTAAAATCAGATGATAATGAAGAAAAAATCTTAAGAATTGATTTTAAAGGTGAAGGTGAAGTTACAGCAGCAGACATCATTACAGATGGTACTGTTGAAATATTGAACCCTGATTTACATATTGCAACTGTTTCTGAAGGTGGAACATTAAGAATGGAAATGACAGCTGATAAAGGAAGAGGATATAATTCAGCTGAAAAAAATAAGAAACCTGATCAAGATATTTCAGTTTTACCAATTGATTCAATATATACTCCTGTAAAAAAAGTAAACTATCAAGTTGAAAATACAAGAGTTGGACAAATGGTAGATTATGATAAACTTGTAATTGAGGTTTGGACAGATGGAAGTTTAAAAGCACATGAAGCTTTAAGCTTAGCTGCAAAAGTAATGACAGGACATTTAGAATTGTTCATTGATTTATCTGAAGCAGCAAAAAATACACAAGTAATGATTGAAAAAGAGGAATCAAAGAAAGAAAAAGTTCTTGAAATGTCAATTGAAGAATTAGAATTATCTGTAAGATCATTCAATTGTTTGAAAAGAGCAGGAATTGCAACTGTTGAAGATTTAACAAATAAATCAGAGACAGATATGATGAAAGTAAGAAATTTAGGTAAAAAATCTTTTGATGAAGTAACAGCTAAATTACATTCATTAGGCTTAGACTTTGCACAAGAAGATGAATAAGTAAAATAGAATAAAATGAGATGATTAACTAAAAAGGAAGGTGAAAAAATTGGCTACAAATAGAAAGCTAGGAAGAACTACTGATATCAGAAAAGCAATGCTTAAATCTTTGACAACAGATTTATTAGTATATGGTAAAGTTGAAACAACATTAGCTAGAGCAAAAGAAGTTAAGTCAATTGCTGATAGTTTAATATCATTAGCTATAAAAGAAAAAGATAATTTTGAAGAAGTAGAAGTAAAAGTAACAACAGCTAAGTTAGATTCAAAAGGACATAAAGAAACAGAATTAGTAAAAAGCAAAAATGGTAAAGAATATTTAAAAGTTGTAAAAGAAACTAAAATGGAAAAAAGACAAAAAGATATGCCAACAAGATTAAATGCAAGAAGAAAAATGATTAGAAAATTAAACAAAGTAAAAGATGCAGAAGGAAAAAATATAGATGTACCTTCAATGCTATTTAATGAAATAGCACCAAAATATGCAGGTAAAAATGTAGGTGGATTCACAAGAATAGTAAAAGCTGGTCCAAGAAGAGGAGACGGAGCAGAAGTTGCAATTTTACAATTAGTTTAATGTTAAATTGATTTTTGAAAGACACATTTATTGTTCAAATGATATTGAACTTGAAATGTGTCTATAATTATATAATTATAAAAGGAGTTATAAAAAGTGGGCAGAGTAATTTGGAAACCAGGTACGTTTGTTTATCCTATACCAGCTGTAATGGTAAGTTGTGGTAATATGGAAAAATCTAATATAATAACAGTAGCATGGACAGGTATTATCAATACTAATCCAGCAACTGTATATATTTCAGTAAGACCATCAAGATATTCATATAATATTATAAAAGAGACTAAAGAATTTGCTATAAATTTAACAACAAGAAATCTTGTGAGAGAAACAGATTGGTGTGGAGTAAAAACTGGAGCAAAGGTTGATAAATTTAAAGAAATGAATTTACACAAAGAAAGGGCTAGATATATAGGATGTCCATTAATAAAAGAAAGTCCAGTTTCAATAGAATGTAAAGTAAGAGAAATAAAGGAACTAGGAAGTCATCATATGTTTATCGCAGATGTATTATCAATTGATGCTGATGATAAATATATTAATGAAAAAGGGGCTTTTGATATACAAAAGTGTGAACTAATTGCATATGCAAATGGTGGATATTATAGCTTGGGGAAAAAATTAGGAAAATTCGGTTTTTCTGTAGAGAAAAAGAAAAAGAGAAAATCTTCAAAATCCCTTGACAGAAAGCGAAAAAAATGATAGAATATTCAAGCATATGGTTATTACGGACCAATGCTCACATCGTTAAAAAAAGTAAAGTAATGTAAAATACGGAGGTGTATTGAAAATGGCAGCAAAAGGACCAAGAGAAAATATTACATTAGAATGTACAGAATGTAAAAATAGAACTTATACAACAACAAAAAATAAAAGAAATAATACAGACAGATTAGAATTGAAAAAATATTGTAAATTCTGTAAAAAACATACATCACATAAAGAAACAAAATAATAAAGCTATTTTAAGGAGGATATAAAATGGCTAATAAAGATGCAAAAGTTAATAATAAGAAAATTAAAGAAAATAGTAAAAATAAGAAAAGCTTTTTTAAAGGGTTTAAAGCTGAATTGAAAAAAGTAATTTGGCCAACACCAAAACAATTAGTTAATAATACAGTTGCTGTTATAACAATAGTGTTGTTAACTGCATTAATAGTATTTGTTTTAGATTTAGCATTTGAATCAATGAATAAATATGGTGTAGACAAGCTAAAAGAAGTAATCAGCAATACAAATTCAGTAACAGAAAATGCAACACAAGATAATACAACTTCTGATAATACAGTAGCTTCTGATAACGAGACTTCAAATACTACAGAAGCTCAAGCAACTGAAGATAATACAGTAGCTAATGAAGGAGAGACTGGAACAAATACAGAAGAGACAAATACAGAAAATGTGCAAACACAAGAAAACGTTGCAGAGTAATAAAACTGAAATGTTATATAAAGGAGGCTTAAGAAGTGTCTCAAAAAGATTATGACATGAACCCAAGATGGTATGTTGTTCATACATACTCAGGTTATGAAAACAAAGTAAAAAAAGATTTAGAGAATACTATAAAAAATAGAGAGCTAGATAATTATTTCTTTGATATTATAGTTCCAATGGAAGAACAAATTGAAATAAAAGATGGAAAAAGAAAAACAAATCTTAAAAAAGTATTTCCAGGATATGTACTAATTAAAATGATTGTAACAGAAGAAACTTGGTATATAGTAAGAAATACAAGAGGCGTTACAGGATTTGTTGGTTCAGGAACAGATCCAATTCCTTTGACTGAAGAGGAAATAAGAAATATGGGATTTGAAGAGGCTGTGATTAATGTTGACTATGAAGTTAATGAACAGGTACAAATTATGAATGGAGCTTTTGAAGGATTTGTAGGAACAGTACAAGAAATAAATAAAGAAAAGCATAAAGTTAAAGTTTTAGTATCTATGTTTGGAAGAGAAACACCAGTTGAACTTGATTTTTCACAAGTTCAAAAAATCAAGTAAATATTACAAAAAATAAAATTTAACATTTATTAAGGAGGTGCCAATTAAAAATGGCAGAGAAAGAAGTTAGTAATATAATAAAATTACAAATAGAAGCAGGAAAAGCAACACCAGCTCCACCAGTAGGACCAGCTTTAGGATCAAGTGGTGTTAATATTATGCAATTTGTAAAAGAATTTAATGATAGAACAGCAAATCAACCAGGAATGATAATTCCAGTTGTAATAACAGTTTATAAAGATAAATCATTTGAATTTATTACAAAAGTACCACCAGTAGCTGTTCTAATTAAAAAAGCTATAAAAATTGAAAAAGGTTCAGGAAAACCAAATAAAGATAAAGTAGCTAAAATAACAAAGGAACAAGTTAAAGCTATTGCTGAACAAAAAATGCCAGACTTAAATGCTGCATCACTAGAAACAGCTATGAGTATGGTTGAAGGAACTGCAAGATCAATGGGTGTTGTAGTTACAGAATAATTATTAATATTTTAAATTAGATATTTATGAATAATAAATATAAATAAATTATTGGGAGAGTTAAAACTCGTTAGAACCAAAGGAGGTAAAAGTAAATGAAGAAATTAGCAAAAAAATATGCTGAGAGCATGAAATTACTTGATAGAAATAAAGAATATGATGTCAAGGAAGCTTTAGAATTACTTGAAAAAATGCCTAAAGCAAATTTCGATGAAACAGTTGAATTACATGTAAAATTAGGAGTAGATTCTAAACATGCTGATCAACAGGTAAGAGGTACAGTAGTACTTCCAAATGGAACAGGAAAAACACAAAAAGTTTTAGTTTTTGCAAAAGGACCTAAAGCAGAAGAAGCTGAAAAAGCAGGTGCAGATTTCGTTGGTGCAGAGGAATTAATTCCAAAAATTCAAAACGAAAACTGGTTTGATTATGATGTTGTAGTTGCTACACCAGATATGATGGGTGTTGTAGGAAGATTAGGAAAAGTATTAGGACCAAAAGGATTAATGCCAAACCCTAAATCAGGAACAGTTACAATGGATGTAACTAAAGCAATAAATGATATAAAATCTGGTAAAGTAGAGTATAGATTAGACAAAACTAATATTATACACTTAGGATTTGGAAAAGTATCATTTGGTGTAGAAAAATTAGCAGAAAACTATGATACAATTATGAATGCTATAATTAAAGCAAAACCAGCAGCAGCTAAAGGTCAATATATTAAGAGTGTTGCAATAGCTAAAACAATGGGACCAAGTATATTTATAGATCAAAAATAAATTAATTTAAATTGAATATATACCTAAGACAGTAGGCAACAAAATAAGTCCTACCGAGGTAAGAGAAAAAAATAATAAGATACAATTATTTTTAAGCATTCTTTTACCTATGGGTATAAGAGTGCTTTATTAATAAGGAAAAATATCATTAAATATTGTCCTATTTATTAACAAAATTTGTTTAAAGTGTCAATAGACATTTACATATATAACAAATTTTAGGAGGTGAAAAAAGTGGCAAGTGAAAAAATCTTAAACCAAAAGAAAGAAGAAGTAACTAAATTAGCAAATGAAATGAAAGAAGCAAAATTAATACTTTTAACAGATTATAGAGGTATTAATGTTGAAGATGTTACAAATTTAAGAACAGAATTAAGAAAAGTAAATGCAAAATACACAGTAATCAAAAATAATATAACAAAAAGAGCTTTAGCAGAAGCTGGAATCGAAGGTCTTGAAGATAAGTTAGAAGGACCAACAGCTGTAATAATGAGTAATGAAGATTACTTAGAACCAGCTAAAGCAATATATAACTTCACAAAAAATAATGACTATTATAAAATTAAAGGTGGAGTAGTTGAAGGAAAAGTTATGACAGCAGAGGAAATAGTAACTTTAGCAAAATTACCTTCAAGAGAACAATTATTATCTATGCTTGCTGGAGCATTACTTGCAAATATTTCAAAATTTGCAGTTGCACTTGATCAAGTAAGAATTCAAAAAGAATCAGGAGCAGAAGTAGATGCAACAGAAGAAGCTTAATTAATTTATTTATTTAAAATAAATAAAGCTGAAAAATAAAGCTATGATTTGTTTTTGAAATTTAATTAATTTAGTTATTTAAAAATGAATGAAAACATTCATTTTAATATAAGTATTACAATAGAAAAATTGACCATTGTTTATAATGGTATAGAATGTGAAAAATATAAAAATTTTATTTTAGGAGGATTAAAAATGAGTAAAGAAGAAATGATTGAAGAAATCAAAAAAATGACAGTTGTAGAATTATCAGAATTAGTTAAAGCTATAGAAGAAGAATTTGGAGTATCTGCAGTAGCAGCTGCTGCACCAGCAGCTGGAGCAGTAGCAGGAGATGCTGCTGAAGAAAAATCTTCATTTAATGTTGTATTAAAAGAAGCAGGAGATCAAAAAATTAAAGTAATTAAAGTAGTAAGAGATGCTACAGGATTAGGATTAAAAGAAGCTAAAGATTTAGTTGATGGAGCTCCAAAAACAATTAAAGAAAATGTTTCTAAAGAAGAAGCAGAAGATTTAAAAGCTAAATTTACAGAAGTAGGAGCTGTTATTGAACTTCAATAATTAGTAATAATTTAAAAAAGAAATAGAATATATTTGCTAGTATGATAACAAATATATTCTATTTTATTAGATTTAAGTTATTATTGAGAGGAGAGAAATATATGCAAAGAATAGGAATAATTCTTGCTATGCAAGAAGAATTTGAGGAAATAAGTAATGTGATGGAAAAAACTGAAGAAAAGTTAATACAAGGAGTATCTTTTTTAACTGGTAGGATTGAAGGGCAAAATTGCGTAGTAGTTCAATCAGGAATCGGAAAAGTAAATGCGGCAAGAGTCACACAAATAATGATAGATAATTTTAACTTAAAATATGTTATAAATTTAGGTTCAGCAGGTGCATTAGATCCTATGTTAAATATAGGTGATATAGTAATAGGAGATGAATTGTCACAACATGATTTTGATATTACAGCATTTGGACATGCAAAAGGTTATATTACTGGTGTGGGAGATAGAATCTATTGTGATGAGAATTTAATTAAAAGATTTAAAAAAGCTATTAATAATTTAGATGATAGAAGTTATGAGATAAAAGTAGGAGGGATAACATCAGGAGATATATTTTGTACAGAAATAGATATGAAAAATAAGATATATGCTAATTTTGATGCTGAATGTGTTGAAATGGAAGGAGCAGCAATAGCACAAGTATGTTATTTAGATAATATTCCATTTATAGTAGTTAGAAGTATTTCTGATTCACCAAATGGTGAAAATGCAATTACATTTGATCAATTTGTGCAATTGGCTTCAAAAAGATGTGCAAAAATATTAAAAGCAGTTTTGCGAGATATGACAGAAGAAGATAGGAAAGTAGAAAGTTAATAAATTATATTATGAAAGGATATTTATTATGTTTGAAGTTATAGAAGAAACAATTGTAGATAGTGTGAAAATATTGCCATTTTTATTTATTACTTATTTAATAATGGAGTATATAGAACATAAAATGAAACAAAAGTCTAAAACTGCAATAAAAAAGTCTGGTAAATATGGGCCATTAATAGGAGGAATTGTTGGTATATTTCCTCAATGCGGTTTTTCAGTTTCTGCAACAAATCTATATGCAGGTAGAGTAATTACTCTTGGAACATTAATATCAGTATATTTAGCAACTTCTGATGAAATGTTGCCAATATTTATATCAGAAGGTGTAGCACCAATAATTATCATTAAAGTTTTAGCAGTAAAATTGTTAATAGGTATAGTTGCTGGATTTATTATTGACTTTGTAATTAAATTAATACATAAAAATAAAAAAGAAAAAACAGAAGAAGAAAAAGAAATCGAAATTGAACATTTATGTGAGGAAGGGCATTGCCATTGTGAAGATGGAAGTATAATTAAATCTGCATTGAGTCATACAATAAATATTTTTGCATTTATTATTATAGTAACATTTATTATAAATACATTAGTATATTTTATAGGAGAAGAGAATATTTCAAATTTATTACTTGATAGAAAAATTTTAGGACCAGTTATTGCAGGTTTAGTAGGATTAATTCCAAATTGTGCAGCTTCAGTTATTTTAACTAATATGTATTTGGAAAATGTAATATCTGCTGCAAGCATGATTTCAGGATTATTGACTGGAGCAGGAGTTGGTTTAGCAGTTTTATTCAAAACAAATAAAAATTTAAAAGAAAATTTAAAAATTGTCGGAATTTTATATCTTATAGGAGCAATATCTGGAATAATATTGGAATTATTAGGATTTAAAATTTAATTAAGAATGTATTTTATTGTATAGGAAATAATATGAAATTTTAAGTTACACAGACTTAAAGTGAAAATAAATCTCTATGATTTTATTTTCAAGAAAAATCGACTTTTATCTTGACTTTATGTGAATTTTTCCGTATACAGCGAGAAAGGTTACCTATAAAAGACTTTGTTAGCTTTACTTATGTAGCTTTGTTACCTTTCTTAAAATTAAAACATTAAAATTTATTTATTATTTTGAATAAAAATAAGTGATAAGAAAAAATAAAAAATAAGTGATAAGAAAAAATAAAAAATAAGTGATGAGAAATAATAAAAAAAAGTGATGAGAAAAAATAAAAAATAAGTGATGAGAAAAAATAAAAAATAAGTGATGAGAAAGAATAAAAGAAGTGATAAAAAGAGAATAATATACCACTTATGTGATAAATTATTCTCTTTTATTGTATAGGGAAAATCGGCTTTTATTGTGACAATATATGGATTTTCCCTATACAACAAGAATGGTTACCTATAAAAAGATTTGCGTAATCCATATTTATATAGCTTTGATACTTTTCTCATAATTATTCTGATGATTTTTTATCTTTTTTGAATGGTACAACAATAGCATCTTCACTATCAAAAAAATATTTAGAATCAGTAGTATCTGTTTGAATAGGGTTAATTTCATTTCTTTCATCAACGAAATTAAGTTTTTTAGGATTAAATTTCGTCTTTTTAATATCGTTATCGTCTTCAGTTGCTGTTGTAACACCATCTGAATATTTACCAAAATCATATACTTTTACTTTGTGAGGTTCTTTATATTTTGATTCTAGGTAGCTTAATTTACCAGGTCCTGTTAATAATTTACCACCTATATCTTTAATTTTATATGCACAGTCTTTATCACCTATTGCACCTTGTAACTTACCAACGCTAAATGTATCAACATATTTCCATTCTACACCACCATGTTTTGATTCATATTTCATTTTATCAAAATCAATAGTATTAGACATAACCCATTCACGATGTTTTCCAAATTCTGTTTGCCACCATTCTAATTCTCCTTTTTCTCCATAGCCCATGAAAACTTTATTTACACAGTTTGAAAGAATAGTTTTTCTGTAGTTTTCTTTTGATGTAGGGGAGTCAAGTTGTGCTAAGTTTTGAGCTGAAATAGTAGTACCTATTTTATATTTTCTATACATTGTGAAAATTGCTTCAGTTTCTTTGCAGATGAAATCTGGAAATTCATCAATATATAAGAAATTAGGAACTCTAGAATTTTCATTACCAGGTCTTCTTAATACTGCATTTTCCATTGATATTAGGAAGAATAATCCAAATGCTTTATGTCCTGAAGAACCTAGGTCACCTCTTCTTGTGCAAACAAATGTAACTTCACCATCAGATAACATTTTGTCAAAATTTATATTATTATATCTATTACATAAAATATTTTTTACACCAGAATTACGTAGTAAATTATCTAATTGTGATACAACTGCATATATCATTCTTTCAGCATCATCTCTTGCAGAAGCATTTTTGTAAAAAAATTTTTTGAAGAAAGAAATTTGAACATTATATTTTTCTTTTAAATCAGTATCATGTGCCATAATTTCACACATTTTTTCTATAAGTTCAAAATTTGTTAATAATTTTAACATGTCTTCAAGATTAGGTAGAGCTCCTTCATTCATTCTAGGATACATTACCTTTAGTAGAATAGCTATATTTTCAATAGTTCTAATTGCTACATCTTCACGATAAGCTTCTTCTAAATCTTCATGCTTTGTATTATACATAGTTTTTAGTGCAGAAGATATAGTTATTGCAATTTTATTTGGGTCATCATACACAAATGGATTTAATCCAATAGATTCAGAATTATTTGGATCTATCAAATTATATGGAATTTGGAAATTATTACAAACATCTATCATATGATCCACTATTTCTTTATCTGGTGACATAACTGTAATTCCACAATTTTTATATGTATATTCTGGCATTGTAGTTAGTAACATTTTTTTCATAAAAGTTTGGAAAATAGTTTCTTTTCCATCTGAAGGTTTTAGCATATTTAAATTAAAATTAGAATTTAAATAATCATTATCATATGGTCTATTTAAATATGCAATACCAGTTTTTAGTGCTGTAAAACCTAGTTCTTTTGAAACTTCTCTAAAAAAGAATTTTTTTTCAATATCTCTTGCTATTAGTGGTTCAAAAACAAGTGATGTTTTTCCAGAACCAGATCCACCACAAACAAAAAGTGATTGATATCTAGAACTTTCTGGAATTGTTACACTTTTTCCAGTTTCTTTGTCTTTACAAAAAAATACTTCACATGTATATTCACCACGACCTTCTTTTGAGTCTGATAAATCAATTCCTCCATAATCCCAGATTGATCTTGTTTGGTCTAAACTATCATTAACTCCAAAGTATAAAAAGTTAAATATTTTATATCCAAGTACAATTGGTATAAAAGCTGATATAGCTGTTAGAGCAGGTTTGAATAGCTCTGAGAAGTTTGTAACTAAATCTGAATATCCTGGTACTGAAATAAGAAACAACCAGACGCCTAAATTGAGCCATTGCATAAACATTGAAATTGCAATTACTGCTAAAGCAATAATAAAAGTATAAAATAAACTAACTTTTTGTGCATTTGAAGTAGCAAATTCTGACTTACCTGAAAATAGAAAGGCAAATATTGGGCATGCTAGAGCTAATGTATATTGAATTGGTCCCCAATAAGAATAAGATACTCCTGTGAATACCATAAGTAATATTTCAACAACTCTATCAACAACTAGGTAAGCTGTGATGAGAGTTAGAATATATGTTGCAAAAGTATTTCTGCTAGCATTAAGTTTTTTCAAAAATTTATCTATAAATTTCATTAAAATGAGTCCTTTCAAAATATTTTCCTACATATCTATTATCCTATAAAATGCCTAAAAAATCAATAGATTTGCATGATTTTTTTAAATTAAATTATACTTAAAATTACTATTCAGCATGGTATGAAAGTAATCTGTCTGACGAATAACGAGTTAAAGGCACTATTTAGTTTAGTGTAAAGGTAAACCGACAAAAGGTTAAAATTTATTTAATTATAAAAGTAAGATGTATAAAAGGTTAATGTATAAATATTTTGCAAAAAAAGGCTTTAGGCTATTGCATAAATTTTTGATAAAAATGTATATTACAGTCTATTTATCTTTTTTCAGAATACTATACAAAATTTAGTTTGAGCTGTTACTACTTTGGAATATTTTTCAAAAAATTGAATATAATAGAATAAATTGAAATAGGGGGGACAAGATGTTAGAAGAATATCGCAAGGAACAAAAAATAATTGAAAGAGATGAATTTCAAAAGGAAAAAGATTTGATAAGAATAATAATAAAAACTAGAGATGAAATAAAAAATGCGAATAATAATTTTGAATATGCAGATTCAGATCTGATAGATTTTTATATCTATAAAATAAAGGCAAATCAGGCAAAGTTAAATTATTTAATTAAACTAGCTAAATCAAAGGGGTTAAATGTAGATTTTATAAAAGATATTGAATTTAGAAATTTGGATGAAGAAGTTGGATAAAAATTAAAAAGGAATATATGTACAAGCAAAAACATAAGAATGTAATAGATAAAAATTCTAATTAAGGATTAATGACTTTTAATACTGATAAAGAGATGTTTATCATTATTGTTTAGTAATGATAACATTTTAGAAAGGATTTTTTAAATGAATACAAATATTATTACATTCTTAGCTTGTATTTGCTTTATTTTTTTATTTGGAAAAATATTAATTGTTCCTATTCAAAAAATTGTAAAATTAATTATAAATTCTATATTAGGAGCATTTGTTATTTATGTAATTAATTTAATTGGTGCAAATTTTGGATTTCATATTGGTTTAAATATTATAACTAGTATGGTAATTGGACTACTTGGATTACCTGGTGCTGTAGTATTAATTTTGATTAAATTAATTTTAGGATACAATTCAGTGTAGCATAAGGATAAGCTGACCAAAAGGTTGATATATAAATTTTTTTGGTAAAATAAAAGTTTCTATGGCATTTTGCCAATATTTGACAAGGCTTTTTTGGTAAAATTTCTTGAAGATTCCAAAAAAGAAATGTAGCTAATTTGCTACATTTCTTTTTTGAATGATATTTTATTCTACTGTAACGGATTTGGCTAAGTTTCTAGGTTTATCTACATCAAGTCCTTTTTCTTTTGATATAAAATATGATAGTAATTGAAGAGGAATTACTGAAAGTATAGGGGAGATAAAAGGTGCTATTTCAGGAATAATGATAACTTCATTGAAATTATTGTAGTTGATTTTTTGATTAGTGATAATTAAAGTTTTAGCACCTCTTGTTATAACTTCTTGAATGTTACTAACAGTTTTTTCTACTAAGTTTTCATCAGTCATTATTCCAACGACTGTAATTCCATTTTCAATTAAAGCAATAGGACCATGTTTTAATTCACCAGCAGCATAGCTTTCACTGTGGATATATGAAATTTCTTTTAATTTTAAAGAACCTTCTTTTGCAACTGTTTCATCAACACCTCTTCCTAAGAAAAACATATCTTTTTCTTGATAAACTTTTTTTGCAAATTCAAATATTTGATCTTTACATTTTAAAGTTTCTTCGATTTTTTTTGGCAAAGATAAAAGTTCTTGTTTTAAAAAATTTAAATATTCACTTTTAGTAGATTGTAAAATTTCGGCAAAGTAAATTGCAATAATATTTATTAATGCTACTTGTGATGTGTATGCTTTTGTTGAAGCAACTGCTATTTCTGGGCCAGCATGTGTATAAATTGAATAGTCAGCTTCTCTTGTTATAGAGCTACCTATAACATTTGAAATAGCCAATGTTGTTGCACCTTTAGATTTAGCAAGTTTTAATGCAGCTATAGTATCAGCTGTTTCACCTGATTGAGATATAAATATGCATAAAGTATTTTTATCTATTATAGGATCACGATAGCGAAATTCTGAAGCGATATCTACTTCTGTTGGAATTCGGCATATCTTTTCTATAGTGTTTTTTCCAGAAAGCCCAGCATGCATTGCTGTTCCACATGCTACGATATATATTTTTGTAATTTCTTGTAATTGTTTTTTGCTAAATTTTAATTCTTCAATTTCACATTTTAAATCATTAGAAATTCTTGAACCAATAGTTTCTCTAACTGCTGAAGGTTGTTCGTATATCTCTTTTAGCATAAAGTCATCATATCCATCTTTTTCAGCGGCAGAAGAGTTCCATTCTATGACATCAAGTTTCTTTTTAATTTCATTTAATTCAGTATCAAAAAATTTTGCAGAATTTTTTGATAATATAGTAAATTCTAAATTATTTAATAGATAAAAATCACGAGTATATGACAATATAGCTGGTATGTCTGAAGATATATATTTTTCGTTTTCACAAGTTCCTATAACTAAAGGGCTGTCTTTTCTAACGACAATCATATTATCAGGAAAATAGCTTGATATAACTTCGATTGCGAAACTTCCTTTTAAATCTAAACAAGCATTTCTAACAGCTTTTAAAAATTTCATTGTACTATTATCTTCTTTATCTTTTAGAAAATAATAATGAATTAAGTTTGGAATTACTTCTGTATCTGTTTGAGAATAGAAATGATATCCTTTTTCTTCTAAAAGATTTTTTAATTCTGCGTAATTTTCAATAATTCCATTATGAACAACACTAAAAGTCTTGCTATTATCTTGATGTGGGTGAGAGTTTTCATTTGATGGTTTTCCATGTGTTGCCCATCTGGTATGTGCTATTCCAATAGTACCTTCAAGTTTGTCAATTCCTTTTAGATCATTTAAATTTTTAACTCTACCTTTAGTTTTCATTAGTGATAAACCATTTTTTTCAATGGTTGATACTCCAGCAGAGTCATATCCTCTGTATTCTAATCTAGTTAAACCTGCAATTAAAATTGGACAGGCTTTTTTATTTCCTATGTAACCTACAATTCCACACATAGTATACCTCCTAAGTAATGTTTTAATTAAATTAATATTTAATTTTGGAATTGAAAGTAATGCAACGCTTTTGATTTTTTTTGTTATAATATTACTATTATTTTTTGAAAAATCATATGACTAAGCAAGCCACTAAAGCATCCGCCGATAATTTCGATAACTTTAGACCTCGTCAACCTTTCATGGTTCAGGCGCTTATTTATATTTTATAACTCCTTTCTTTTTAGTATGATGCATTAAATTCAATTTTATTATATAATATACAATAAGTTGTAAAAATAGGCAAGTCTAAGAATAAAAAATTTCAAATTAAAGTTTAATTGATGTTATTGTTCAGACTTAACACATTCTCGTTATGAAAATCTAATTTAAGACTCTTTAATAAAATTTTAGAGATTGACCACGCTGAGTAAATTAATAAATTCAATCTAAGCTGAAAAGTAACTAATTGATAAATTTTATATTTTTTAGTATAATGTAGTTGTGAGAGTGCTATTTTTAAACGAATTGAAACAAGTATTTTTAAATTTTTTTGATTGTAATATAAAGAATAATAAATATGTAAGTTATAGTTCGGACTTAATTTTGTAGATAAATCCAAATGTTAATATATTTCAAAAAATTTTATTTGAGGAGATTAAAATGTTTAATATAGAAGAAGAGTTAAAGAAATTACCTAATAAACCTGGAGTTTATATTATGCATGATAAGGATGATAATATAATATATGTGGGGAAAGCTATTTCATTAAGAAATAGGGTTAGGCAATATTTTAGAAAGACAAATAAGACTAAAAGAATAGAAAATATGGTAAGTTTGATTGATCATTTTGAATATATTGTAGTGGATAATGAAGCAGAAGCTCTTATTTTGGAGTGTAATTTGATAAAGAAGAATAGACCTAAATTTAATGTATTATTAAAAGATGATAAAACATATCCATATATTAAAGTAGATTTAAAATCTGATTTTCCAAATGTTATTATAACAAGAAGAATTATAAATGACGGTTCAAAATATTTTGGACCATATGCTAATCCAGGTGCTGCAAAAGAAATGGTAGATTTTATAAAACAAAAGTATAAAATTCGTCAGTGTAGGAACTTTAAATCAACTACTAGACCTTGTTTGAATTATCATATAAAAAGATGTTTAGCTCCTTGTGTTGGATATGTTTCTAAGGAAGAATACAGAAAACAAATAAATGAGATAATAGATTTGTTAGAGGGAAAAACTGATAAAATTTTAAAAGAACTTAATGAACAAATGAAAGAAGCTTCTCAAAATTTGGAGTTTGAGAAGGCTGCATATATAAGAGATAGAAAACAAGCAATAGAGAGAGTTTCTGAAAAGCAAAAAGTTTCTAATATTTCAGAAAATAATATTGATGTAATTGGATTATATAAGTCTGATATGAATGTTTGCATAGAGATATTTTTTGTAAGAGGAAGTAAAATGATCGGTAGGGAACATTATTTCTTTCCAGAGCTTAAAGATATGGAAGATAAAGAAATTTTATCAGGTTTTATAAAACAATATTATCTAGATAATCCTAATATTCCTAATAAGATAATGCTAAGAGAAGAATTAGAAGATAAGGATTCAATTGAAAAATGGTTATCCACAAAATTGGGAAAGAAAGTGGAATTAAAAAGTCCTAAAAAAGGTGAAAAATTAAGATTTGTTGAGATGGCTGAAATAAATAGTAGAGTTACTTTGGAAAATAAAGAGAAAGATAAGAGTGAAATTTTGTTAGAATTGAAACAAGTTTTAAAGATGGAAAAATTACCTAGAAAAATTGAGACATATGATATCTCTAATTTATCTGGACAGAATATGGTTGCTGCTATGTGTGTTATGCAAGATGGTGTTATAAAGAAAAATTTATCAAGAAGGTTTAAAATAAAAACAGTTTATGGACAAGATGACCCTAAATGTATGGAAGAAGTAATAACTAGAAGATTGAAGCATTCAATAGAAAATCCTAATGGTGGTTTTGGTAAACTGCCAGATGTTATTTTTGCAGATGGAGGAATTACACAAATTAGAGCTACAAAAAGAGCAATACAAAAATATAATTTGGATATTCCTGTTTTTGGAATGGTAAAAAATGAGAAACATCAAACAAGGGCTTTAATGGATGAGGATAGAAATGAATTAGATATTTCTGAAACTTTAAAAAATTTAATTACAAAGTTTCAAGATACTGTCCATGATACAGCAATAACTTATCATAGAAAATTGAGAGATAAGGAAGTGACTAAGTCTGAATTAGATGATATAAAGGGAATTGGAAAAGTCAAAAAACAGGAATTGTTGAAAAAATTTGGCAGTGTTGAGAATATAAAAAATGCTCCTGATTCTGAACTAAAAAAAGTAAAGGGAATAACTGATGATATTATAAAACAGTTGAAGGAAATGAAAAAAAATGTTTAAAGGTTTTAATAATAAAAAATCCAACTTGTTAAAGAAAATTCTGAAGAAATATTATAAAATATTTTCAGCATTTTCTAATTGAAGTTGGATTTTTTATTGAATTTTTCTTAAATTTTTATCTACCAATATAAAAGGCTGGATACAGTTTGGCTAAATGCCTTTTTTCAGGTATTATTTCTTTTTTTTCAATATATATTATTCCTATAGTGAAAATAAAGAAAAATCCAAATAAAAGATAAAATAAAAATTTTTTCATTTTTTTACTCCTATTTTATTCAAAACTGTTTGTGACAATATATATAATAACAGTTTATAAAGAAATAAACAATTATTTTATAAAAAATAAATAATTATTTTATAAAAAAGTAATAAATTAACATCTTCCTGCATATACATATATCGTTAAATTAAAGGAGGGGAATATATGGAAAACATAAAAAATAGTATAAATAAACTTGGAATATATAAGGAGTTTGAAAAAATAAAGGAAGATGGGAAAAAGGTATTTATTAAATTGAAAAATAAACTAATAAATAATAGGTTTATAACTGTTGCAAGTATTTTGTTTGCTCTTTTTTCATTGATCAATGTAATGCTTATTTTGTATTTTATAAAAATTATCAATGGTAGTGTGATTTTATAAATGAAGTATTAGAAAATTTTGATTTGCTTTTTTGAAATTTATAAGGATGGCTTAATTTATAAAATGATTATGTTAAGATGTTGAAGTTTTCATAAAGTTGTGATATAATGTTCGTTGCAAAAGTAACTAAAGAAGTAAATAAAGGAGGATTATTTTATGGCAGAGAAAATGCGGAAAATACGCAGAAAACTTTGTATTTTGTTTGTGAACTTAGTGACTGCGTGCGGACTATTTTTGTTTTGGACAGTAATAATTTTGTTACTTGTTTCAAGACAAGAATTAATTAGTTTCCTAAAACAAATATACTTGGAAGGAACATGGAAAAGTATATTTGTTGCTGTGATTCCAGCAGTTATAACTGCAATTACAGTAAGAATTGATGCTAGATAATCTGAGGAAGCCAATATAATGGCTTCCTATATTATTTATTATACTAGTTTGAATTGCAACTATTTTTTGCATGAAAATTAAATATTTTATATAATTTTTTTATTATTTGTGCTAAAATATTTATTAAATAATTGAAAGGAATAAAAAATATGAAAATTGCAAATCAATGGAAAGAATATAAAATTTTAGATATGGCAAATGGTCAAAAATTAGAAAAATGGGGAAATGTAATTTTATCAAGACCAGACCCTCAAATAATTTGGAAGGAAAAAAGTTATCCTAATAAATGGAAAGAAATTACTGCAACTTATCATAGAAGTAAAACTGGTGGAGGATCATGGGAGTTCAATAAGAAAATGCCAAGTAAGTGGCAAATACATTATAAGAATTTAATATTTAATATAAAACCAATGGGATTTAAACATACAGGTCTTTTTCCAGAACAGGCTGTTAACTGGGATTGGATGATTGATAAAATAAAGAATGCTAAGAGAGATATAAAAGTATTAAATTTGTTTGCATATACAGGAGGAGCAACAGTTAGTTGTCTTTATGCTGGTGCATCTGTTTGTCATGTAGATAGTTCAAAGGGAATGACTGCGTGGGCCAAAGAAAATGTAACTTCTTCAGGATTAGATAAAAGACCAGTAAGATTTATTGTAGATGATGTTGTTAAATTTGTAAATCGAGAAATTAGAAGAGGAAACAAATATGATGCAATAATAATGGACCCACCTTCATACGGAAGAGGTGCTAAAGGTGAGGTTTGGCAGTTTGAAGATAATATTTATGATTTAGTTAGTTTATGTACGAAAGTATTGTCAGATAATCCATTGTTTTTTCTAATAAATTCATATACTACTGGAATATCTAGCAAAGTTTTAGAAGATATATTAAATTTAACTGTTGCCAAAAAATATGAAGGTTTGTTAGAAGCAGGTGAAATTGGTTTGCCTATGGAAAATTCAAAATTAGTTTTGCCATGCGGGATTTATGGAAGATGGGAGAGTAAATAAGAAGGAGGATAGTTAGTGGTTAATATTTAACTTAACACATTAATAATATGAGTGGTTTAAAAGTAATATTTGAAGATAATCATATAATTGTGGTAGAAAAAATGCCTAATATACCATCACAAGCAGATAAAACAGGAGACATAGATATGATTACTATAATTAAGCAATATTTGAAAGAAAAATATAATAAACCTGGAAATGTATATTTAGGTTTAGTTCATAGGTTAGATAGACCTGTTGGAGGTGTAATGATTTTTGCTAAAACATCAAAAGCGGCTTCTAGATTGAGTAATCAAGTAAGAGAAAAAGTTTTCAAGAAGAGATATATTACAGTAGTTGATGGAAAATTGCAAAACAGAGATGGGATTTTGGAAGATTACTTATATAAGGAAGAAAGAACAAATACAAGTAGAGTCGTAAAAAAAGAAAAGAAAAATTCTAAATATGCTAAGTTAGAATATCAATTATTAGCTTATGATGAGAAAAAGGATTTAAGTTTGTTGAAAATAAATTTATTTACTGGTAGACATCATCAAATAAGAGTTCAACTTTCAAATTTTGGTCATAGTATTTTTGGAGATCAAAAATATGGAACAAGAGGAAGGGGAAAACAAATTGCATTATGGGCTTATGAATTAGAAATTATACATCCTGTTACAAAAGAAAAAATGCTTTTTCAAAGTTTGCCAGAGAAAAAAGGAACATGGTGCATTTTAAAAAATATTGATGCTTTAAATTAGAATAGATTTTGTATTAAAAATTTATAGATAATGAGTAATTTAATTTGGTTGTAAAAATAGAAAAAAATTTTAAGTATTAAAAAATCTAAATAGAAAGTTTGTCTATATTTGTAGGGGGTGAGTCTAGTTGTAGCTTGATATGTATTAAAAAGCAAAGTTGTACTATAATAATTTGTATGTTATTCATGAGCAAGATTGTTTAATATTTGATTTTTACTAGTATAACTTTGCTTTTTTTTGTATAGAAAAAATCGACTTTTATCTTGACTATATATGGATTTTTCCGTATACAACAAGAAAGATTATCTATAAAAAGACCTGCGTGAGCCTCACTTATGTAGCTTTGCAACCTTATAAAGAAGTATTTGTAAAATGTAATATACATTAAAAATATATTTCTAACTGTTGAGAGAAAAAGTCATGATTTTTTGATGTATATAAATTGATATTTGTATTTCTAGATAAAAATTTATGTATTTCCCATAAACCTAATCCAGTATGTTTTTCTTTTTCTGAAAAACCTTTTTGATAAATTTCATCAATATTAATATCTTTATTAGTATAAGAGTTTTCAATTAATACAATATCTCTTTTTTTATTATGTTCACGCCTAAATGTTAAATTTATAATTTTCTCTTCACTGTCACGAGCAGCTTCTATAGCATTGTCAAGTAAAATACCTAATATTCTTGCAAATTCATAAATATTCATATTCAATTCATTTAAATCAAGGAAAAAAGATATAGAAACTTGTATACCATCAGCAACAGCTTGATAATACTTTGAGCTTATTAAATGATATATTCCTGGATTATTAATAACATTAGGATCTAATATACCAAGAGTGTTGACAGAGATACAGTCATTCTCAAGTTTATTGAAATATGTTTTTAATCCGTTTAAATCATTATTTTGGAGATAACCACTTATTGTTGTTACAGTATTATTATAGTCGTGCTTAAAGCATCGAAAGTTATCATTCATATCTTTTAAAGATTTATTGTAATCTTCTGATTTTTGTAATTTTTCATTTACTGTATTTAAAGCAATAAGTTTTTTTAAAGAAAAAAGACTAATTAAAAAATATGAGAATAAAATTAAAAAATCAAAAAATGTTAAAGACAATGGAATGGAGGACATATATTGAGATGTAATTAAAATTTGAAAAACGAGATATAATACTCCAACCGTAATATTTAAGACAATAAAAATTTTTGTTTTTTTATCTATATTTTTAAAGAATTCCATAACTATTAAACACTCCAATCAAACTTTTTTTATATTTCGGACCTATTTCACAAATGTTGCCACTTTCAAAATATATTTTACCTTCAACAAAATCAGCATGTTTAATCTTATTAACATTTATGACATAAGATTTATGGCAACGTATGAAATTATTGGGTAGAGAGTCTTGTAATTTATTGAAAGAACTATATACCGAATAATCATTAAAAGAGGTATGAAAGACAACTTTCATACCATCTCTTTTTATGAATTCAATTTCATCTTCGTCTATAATAGTATTTTTGTTATCTATTTTTAAATATTTTTTTGGAAGTCCTTTAATATCATCAAATAAGCGCACAACAGTATCCTCAAGCCTTTCATATGTAAAAGGCTTTGCAATGTAATCAAAAGTTTTAAATTTATATGCAAGCATGGCATACTCTAAATGACCTGTCGTGAAGATTAAATAAATGTTTTTATTCTTCTTACGAATTATTTCTGCAATTTTAAGTCCGGTTTTATCAGACTTTAGGTTAATATCTAAGAATAATACATCTATTTTATTTGCATCAACATATTCTAAAAGATTTTCCACATTGTCAGTTTGAAAACTAACTGTGGCATCATAGTTATGCTTAGTGAAAATATTTTCAAGAGTGCTAGATAATTTTTGTAATATATTTAAATTATCATCGCAAACAACAAAATGAAACATATAAAATCCTCCTAAGAAATATAACAACATTATAAGATATAAAAGATAAAATGAAAACATTTCGACAGAAAAAGTTAAATTACCTTTTTTTTCCAGATATGTTTACAATATAATCTAAAAAAATAAATATGTCAATACTTAATTTACATTTTTTTCAAATTCAATTTATAGAATATTACAGATTTAATATTATTTACACAGTTTTTAAAAGATTATATAAAAATTTTTTTATTAAAATTTATGCAAAAATTTAAGAATTTTTATGCATAAAAAAATATTTGTGTATAAATTTTTGATTTGTTTATTTTTTTTTAACTATTGTTTTGAGATGTTATGCTCTAATTTAATGTCAGTGTAATAATATTTTTTTTTATTCATAAAATTAGAGAGAATAGGGGTTGATTATATGAAAAGTAAAATATTAGCATTAATTATAATTACAATTTTTATATTTTGTATTAGTTTTGTAAAAATATATATAGATAATAATAATAGTATACAAACAACTAGTGTGAATTTAAGTAATAAGAAAATAGGATGGGGAATAAAAAGAAATGATAATCATATACAGCCTGATTTAGGAAAGGAAAATCAAAGAATATTAGAAGAAAATAGAGGAATTGCAATGGGAAATAAAGAAAAAAAATATATTTATTTGACTTTTGATGAAGGGTATGAGGCTGGATACACAAAACAAATTTTACAGACTCTAAAAGAAGAAAATGTTAAAGCTACTTTCTTTATAACAGCTCATTATTTAAATACACAGCCAGAGTTAGTGAAGCAAATGATTGATGAGGGACATATAGTAGGGAATCATACACCTAAATTCTTAATGTCCGGAGGTATAGTTTGAAAGATAATCATCATTTGGCGTTGTTAAACTTCATTTGAAATCTAATCAACGTACAAAAGTACGTCTCATAGATTTCAAATTCGTTTGTCTAGCCAAATAATAATTCTTTTTCAAACTAATAATTGAATAAAAATAAATAAGAAGAGAGTGTAATAGCCTATTTAGAGCAATATTAATAATGATATTAAAAAATGGCACTTTAAAATTTAATAAAATAAAAATTTTAAAGTGATATAAAAATATAGTAATTTTAAGAAAATTATGCTATACTACTAATAATAGTATATAAGAAAAAATTGATTTTAATAAAGTAGTGGACAAGTATTTTAAAAAATTTGATTAATTAATAATAAAAAGTAGAAAAGAAGGAGAGTGAAAGTTATGGTGTATGAATTTGCTAAATATCCTGATGAAACATTAGTTGTTTTCTCAGATATTAGAAAAAAAGAAAATGGAGAAGAATATATAAGGGTTTCTTTTGAAAGACCAACAGAAAATGGTTTTGATACTGTAGTTTTTGAACTTCCAAGTTATGAAATAGTAGAACAAGATGGAAATTACAGCGAAGAAGAGATAAAAGAATTTAGAGAGACAGTTGAAAAAGGTGCTCATTTATTCTTTAAATATGCAAGAGAAGGGGGCCTTAAATTTGCCTAGTATTTTAGAAATAATGCGGATATAAAATTTATTTTTGGTCAAATGAGAATAGTGAACCTATTCATATTCATATTTCAAAAGGAAAGCCAACACCAAATTCAACAAAAGTATGGTTAACTAAAAGTGGAGGTTGTATTTTAGCTAATAATAATGGA
>CALXSO010000002.1 GCA_944391155.1 uncultured Clostridia bacterium | reverse complement strand
AAATAGAAAGTGCCGCCAAATATTCTTTCCTATTATCATCTCCCATTGTATTAGCAGCAACTGTATATAAATTTAAAGATTTCTTAGACCCAGTCTATAGAGAAACTTTTATTCATTCCGGAATGTTATTACCGTTTATTTTAGGAATATTAGCAAGTTTTATTGTAGGAATTATTGTGATAAAATTTTTACTAAATTATTTAAAGAAAAGTGATTTTAAGATTTTTACTATTTATAGAATTATAATAGGAATAGCAGTAATTGTGTTCTTCTTCATTAAGTAATTATCACCAAAATCTACTTTAGCACATATAATATAATAACCTAGTGTTAAAGTAGGAGGTGTTAACTATGGAACCACAAGTATGTATTAGATGTGAAAGAAAAGAAAAAAAGTGTTGTATTGATATCATAATATTTCTAATATCTATTCTACTAGCTTTTGCAATAGGTTTATTAATAGGTACTCTAACAGGATTAGTTAGTTTTCTAGGATTAGGAACCATCATTATACTTCTCGTTATTCTAACACTATTGCTTATTTTAAGAATTATTATGAAAATATGTTGCACTAAAAGCTGTTAATAAAATATTTAAATAATAGGCTGAGATTTAAAATCTCAGCCTTTATAAGATTATTGATAAAAACAATTTATCGATAAACGATAAAAATATATTGACAAAAAAAAGGAAAAGATATAAAATATGGCAAATAGGAGGTGGGTTATTTGGAAGAAAAAAGTTTTTCCAAGACACTAATAATAGGGGGAATAATTGTAAGTATATTACATTCTATATTTTTCTGGAGGCAAGCAGAAGGAATTTCCGCACCAATTTTTGCTATTATATTTTTAATTTATTTAATTTGCTGTATAAAGCAGAAAAAAATAAAAGCAAATCATGGTGCATATATACTAGCAGTGCCAATTTTGCTTTTAAGTGCAACATATTTTATTTATAATAATGCAACATTTCGTTTTTTGAATTTTTGGGCAATTATAGGTTTAGTTGTTATCATGTCTATTTTGTTAATTACCAAAAAAACGAATCATCTTTTTGTAAAAATATTAAGAAGTATTTTTAAACCAATAGAATATATAGGAGAAGTCTTTAAAAATATTGGAAATATCATTCATAAAAAAGAAGAAAAAAAACCAAAAACACAAAAAGCTAAAATAATAAAAGCAATATTTATTTCATTACCAATTGCTATCATTGTAATATTCTTATTGATGGCAGCAGATGAAACTTTTGCTGAATTTTTTCAACAAATTATGCAAAAAATAATAGACTTATTCAATATTCAAAGTATAAGTGAATTAGTAGTTAGGGCATTTCTTGCATTTATTATATTTTTATATTTTACAAGTTTTATATTAAACATGTTAAGCAATAAAACAGCAGAAATAATAGAAAAAGAAAATCAAAAACCAAGCAGTATTCATATAGAAGAAACAACAATTCAAGTATTACTAACAATTTTAAATGGAATTTATCTTCTATTTAGTTTAGTACAATTAGTAAATATTTTTACAGAAATGGGAGTACCAAAAGAATTGGGGAACTATGCTATTATCGCAAGACAAGGATTTTTCCAACTAATGTTAGTTACATTAATTAATCTAGCAGCTATTTATTTTTCATGTAAAAATACAAAAAGCACAAATAGCACTTACACAAAAGCTATGAGTCAAATTATGTTGCTTTTTAATATTTTCTTTATTTTCATAGCAGCATATAAAATGTTCTTGTATGAACAGGAATTTGGATATACATATTCTAGGTTATTGGTATACTTTATTTTAGCAACAGAACTTTTATTTATTATACCTTGTAGTTTTTATATTTATAATAAAAAAGTACCAATCTTTAAAATAGGATTAGGAATTGTAACTACGATGTATGTGATACTTAATTTTGCAAATATAGATGCCATTATTGCCAAAAGAAATATAGATCGATATATTGAAACAGGAAAGATTGATTTTGCATACTTAGAGGATCATGTGGGAACAGATGCAAAAGAGCAAATGGAAAGATTATTAACAGAAAAGCCAAAAACACAGGAATATAAAGAAATAGATAGAAAATTAGAAAGATATTTTAGAAGAATAGATAAAAAATTAAAAAAGGAAAGACAAAGTATTTTCTCTTTCAATTTATCAAAAAACAGATTTCATATTGACATAGATTCTCTAAAAGAATACAATAATGATGATTTATTGATATAAAAGGAGAAAACAATGGCTGAAATATTGAATGGAAAAGAATTAGCGAAAAAAATAAGAACAAATTTAAAAGTAGAAGTAGAAGAATTAAAAAAGCAAAAAAAATATCCTAAACTTGCTGTAATCATGGTGGGAAATGACCAGGCTTCTAGCATCTATGTAAAAAATAAAAGTAAAGCATGTGATGAAATAGGAATAGATTTTGAAGAATATTTATTACCAGAAGAAACCACGATGCAAGAGCTATTATCATTAATTACAAAATTAAACGAAGAAAAAGAAGTAAAAGGAATTTTACTACAAAGTCCTATTCCAGCACATTTAGATATACAAAAAGCATTTGAAACAATAAATCCTAAAAAGGATGTGGATGGATTTCATCCTATTAGTGTAGGACAAGTATGTATTGGACAAGACACTTTCATACCTTGTACACCACTTGGAATTGTAAGATTACTAGAAGAATATAAAATTCATATAGAAAAAAAAAATGTTGTGATTCTAGGAAGAAGCAATATTGTAGGGAAACCATTAATGCAATGTATGCTAAAGAAAAATGCAACTGTTACCATTTGCCATTCAAAAACAAGAAATATACAAGAAGTAACAAAACAAGCAGATATTTTAATTGTTGCTATTGGAAAACCTAAATTTATTACAGAGGAAATGGTAAAAGAAAATGCAGTTGTAATAGATGTGGGAATGAATCGATTAGAAAATGGAAAATTATGTGGTGATATTGACTTTGAAGGCGTTGAGAAAAAAGCAAGTTATATT
>CALXSO010000001.1 GCA_944391155.1 uncultured Clostridia bacterium | reverse complement strand
CCATATATAGTAAGAGTAGCATCTGGAAAGCTCAAGGAATTATCTGTATTTGGAAATGATTATCCAACACCAGATGGAACAGGAGTAAGAGATTATATACATGTTGTAGATTTAGCAAAAGGACATGTTAAGGCATTAGAAAAATTAAATAAAGAACAAAAAGGATTATATATATATAATTTAGGAACAGGAAAAGGATATAGCGTATTAGATATGGTAAAAGCATTTGAAAAAGCAACAGGAAAAAAAGTACCATATAAGATAGCTCCAAGGAGAGCAGGAGATATTGCAATATGCTATGCAGACCCTAAGAAAGCAAAAGAAGAGTTAGGTTGGGTAGCACAAAAAACACTAGAAGATATGTGTAAAGATTCATGGAATTATATTATTAAACATGAATTTTAAAGAAATTAATTAAAGTTAAAAATTCAAATAAAACTATGAAAAGTAAATTTTGAGCAACTTATAAAATTTATAAGAAGGTAACATTAATTGAACTTTAAGGAATAACACTAAATTTCATAAAAGGAGATAAAAATGGTAATTTATAAAAAAGAAATAGCAAAATTAATAGGAAAAGCAACAAATATTGATGTAAATGATTTAGAAGCATTTATAGAGATACCTAATAATAGAGAAAATGGAGATTATGCATTTCCTTGCTTTAAACTTGCAAAAACTTTAAGAAAAGCACCTCAAATAATAGCAGAAGAAATAAAAAATAAAATAGAAATTGACATTAAAATATTTGAAAAAATAGAAGTGATAGGTGGATATATAAATTTCTTTGTAAATAATGAAACATTAACACAAGAAGTATTACAAGAAATAGATAAAGAAAAAGAAAATTATGGTGCAGAAGGAAATAAAAATAAAAATATTATAGTAGAATATTCATCACCAAACATAGCAAAAGAGTTCCATATAGGGCATCTAAGAACAACAGTAATAGGTGCAGCTTTTTATAATATATATAAATTTTTAGGATATCATACAATTGGAATAAATCATTTAGGAGATTATGGAACACAATTCGGAAAAATGATAGAAGGATATAAAAGATGGGGAGAAGAATATAATCTAGAACAAAATCCAATAGAAGAATTAACTAAAATGTATGTTAGAATAAATGATTTATGCAAAAAAGACGAAACCGTATTAGAACAATGTAGAGAAAATTTTAAAAAACTAGAAGACGGAGATGAATATTGTGTAAATCTATGGAATAAATTTAAAGAATTAAGTTTAAAGGAATTCTATAAAACATATGATTTATTAGGAATAAAATTTGATGCATTAACAGGAGAAGCTTTTTATCAAGATAAAACACAAGAGGTCATAGACATATTAGAAAAAAACGGAAAATTAGTAGAATCACAAGGGGCAAAAATAGTCGACTTAGAAGACAAAGGAATGCCACCATGTATAATATGCAAATCAAACGGATCTTCAATATATGCAACAAGGGATTTAGCTGCTATTATTTATAGAGCAAGAACATATGACTTTGACAAATGTATATATATAGTAGCTTATGAACAAAACTTACATTTTAAACAAATATTTGAAGTGGCAAAATATTTAGATTTAGACAAAAAATACACAGATGGATTAATTCATATAGCATATGGAATGACTAGAATGCCAAACGGAAGAATGTCAACAAGAGAAGGAAATGTTATAAAAGTGAATGATTTGCTAAATGAAGCAATACAAAGAGTTTTAGATATAATAAATGAAAAAAATCCAGAAATGGAAGATAAAGAAGAAAATGCAAAAAAGATAGGAATAGGAGCAGTAATTTATAATAATTTATGCACAACATTAATAAAAGATCAGATTTTTGACTGGGATACAGTATTAAATTTTAATGGAGAAACAGGACCATATATTCAATACATATATGTGCGAACAAAAAGTGTTTTAGAAAAGGCAGGATATATACCAGAATATAAAGAAATAGATATAAGAAAATTACAAGATGAAGCAAGTATAAAAGTAATAAAAATATTATACCAATTTAACCAGATTTTAAATCAAGTATTAGAAAAAAGAGAGACATCAATTTTAGCAAGATATTTAATAGAATTGGCACAAAATTATAGTAATTTCTATAATGAAAATAAAATAATAGGTGAAAATAAAGAAATTCAAGATGCAAGAATATATTTAACATATGCAGTAGGAAATGTTTTAAAAATAGGAGCGGGATTATTAGGAATAAAGATGCCAAATAAAATGTAAAATATTATAAATAAGAAAAAAGACTATTATTTAACAAGTTATCAAGGTTTTAAAGTATTTAACAAGCTTTTATTATCATTATTTTTTCTAATTTACGTAAATGAATCGATGGCTTTAAATTAAATAAAAAACAATAAGTTCTTTAAGTATTTTACTTAAAGAACTTATTGTTTTTAAATTGTATCAATAAATATCTTTACAGTCAAGTAGTTATAGAATTTTTTTAAAGTAGATATTTTTTTAAAATGATTAATAAAATGATTAGAAAAATATTACAAAATTATATAAAAATAAATACTTTCAGAAGTTTTTAAAAATTCTTTAAGTAAAATATTTAAAGAAAAACTAAAGAAAGGATTGAAGTAAATGATAGTTGTAAATTTAAAAAAAGAAAAAGGAATAACTTTAATAGCATTAGTAATTACAGTTTTGTTCTCTTATGACGAAAAATTAAAATGTAGTAATAGCAAAGGTTTCCTCCTACAAACAATTTAGTAAATTATAAAATTTTCACATATTTAGAAGATGAATTTGTATAAAT